>JANNDB010000052.1:0-15111 GCA_031387285.1 Betaproteobacteria bacterium
CCAGTGACGCCAAGTTGGCAGCCAGTCTACGCTCGAATGGCTGGAATGCGGTGGCATGCTGTCATTCGCCTATGGAGGATGACCGACCGGGTTCAGTCTGGTCCAGCCCGACAACATTCTCTGAACCCGCCGCTCGAGCCGAAAGTCAGCAACGGTGCGCGGCGCATCTCGGCAGTGCAGCGTAGGGTATTCGGGGAATCCATGTGGTGGACGAGCCCCGGCCAACAGCGGTCACTCGCCAATTGGGCGCCGGTCGACGTCGCGGCCAGCCGAAAGGCCATGGGACGCTAGACCTTCCAGTAGTCCGGTAACTTTCCCGCCAGCCATTTCGCCAGCGCGGCGTTCACCGCGACCGGCTGCTCCTGCGCCATCCAGTGACCGGACATCACGGTAACCTCGGTGAGATCGTTGCAGTCGCGGCGCATCGGCTCGGCGAGTCTTGAGCGAATCGTTTCGCAGGTTGTGTCATAGGCACCATGCAGGAACAGCACCGGCATTGACAGCTTGCCGCCGTTCTTCGACGTGCTCGCGTAGGCGCCGTTGGCCTTGTGGTTCATGTACCAGGAGTCCGGCCCGAAGAAGCCGTTACGTGTCAGCGCCGCTGTATAGGCTTCCAGATCCTGCTCGGTGATGACATCGCCGTCACGCGGCACGTCGGGACGGGCGGCGCCGCCGAACCAGCCGCCCGCCTTGCGCACTGCTGCCGTGCGGCCCGGCCTGCCCACCGCGTTGGGATCGCCCTTGCGGAACAGCGCCTTCACGACGTTGCGAATGTTGGCCTCGAAGCCCTGGCAGGCCTTGTCGAAACTCTCCTCGTAGAAGAACTGGTAGTCCCATTGACCGACCGGATACTCGGCCTCGGGATAGGCCGCGCGGTCGACGAGTGGAACGATGCACCCGGCAGGTTCTTGGGAGGCCCTGACATATTCGGCTACACCAAAGGTACTGGTGGGTCCAGGTCACAGCGAAGCCGGATGGCCGAAGTTGCCGCTTCCCCTCATAGTCAGCCCGCTGTACCGCAAGCTCAGCTTCAGCCTGCTAGATCTTTCCACCAATGAGAAGCACCACCAAAAGCGCTATAAGAAGCACTGCGCACGTTCCCCAAAGGATCCTGCGTTCCCGGTCAGCACAGGACTTGCAGTAGCGCACATTGATCGGATCGACGTCGGTGCCGGCAATCTGGACGTCGCGCGAACCACTACCCGGGGCAATTGGAGCCTGACAGCGATAACACTGCCATTGTGGGCGCTTGCGAGCCACGCGCTTGCGGACCGCGTTGTCCCGGAACCACAAACCGATAAACGCAACCACGACCAGTATGATCCCCACATACTCAAAGTTCATCGCGATGCCCTCACTGCGGCGCGCTCAATTTTTTCTCCGCATCGAACGGTGCTGGCTGCGCCGGCGCCAGGCAATCGGGGCCATTAATCACTTGAAATCGCAGCACCGCCTATCGCTGCTGGTTAAGAAAAGCTTCAGGTGCGATGCTTTGCATGCTATCAGCTGTGCTGCAGGCTGCCACCGGCGCTGGGCTGCTGCACGTGGTCCTGCGCAAGTCCCGAACTGGGCGCTGTGGTCGCCGTCACCCAGAACCCAAAGATCGCCCGCTGCTCGTCCGGATCCAGCGGCACCTCCCCCTGCCTGCCTCGCATCGCATCGCATGAAATTTAGATGCCTTGGCTGCCGCCCATCCAGAATCGCCCGGATGATGTCCGGTGCCAACCGCGTCATGCGCAGCACCTTGCACACCCACCCCGCTTCGAGTTTGAGACGGCGCGCAAGTTCGCTGGCGTTGGCCACCTCGCCGGTGTCGATCATCTGCTGCCAGTAGAACGCCTTGCCCATGGTGCGGATCAACGGCAGATCGAATGACGACGTGGCCTTCACGGCGCTGCCGCTTACCAGCGCATCACCGTCAATCCACATCGTCAGCCTGCGTGCCGGGGGTGGGTGATGCCAGGTTCTTCAATTCCTGGCCCAACTGTTGACTCGCACGGGTCGATGACTGGTTTCGGGCAAGCAGTTTCGATATCTGTAGACCCGCATTCAGTCTGGTCCAGCCCGACAATTTTCGCGGAAGCCGGCGCTCGGGTTGAGCGTCAGCAGCGGAGCGCAGCGCAATTCGGCAGTGCAGCGCATCCCGACGACCGCGAATGGCAGGTTCCAGCAAGTCCAGTGCTTGACCGTCAGCCAATTGCACGAACACCCCGTGGATGCAACAGACCTGCAAGTGCGCATGGGTGTTCAGGCTCGACCCAAACCGGTGTATGAAGGCGACGGCTCCGATAAGCACCGACGCCTTTTCAAGCTTGGCCGCCCCTGGGCAGGGGCGCAGCAGGCATTGACAGGCTGCGCGCCCGAGCGGTCGACAGCGTGAACGCTTTGCGGATTCCTTGCTGTCCGCCGCTCCAGAATCACAAGCGCGATGCCGCCCAGGATGGCCGCCGACGCCAGCACAGGGACGCTGAGCTGCACGGTGTCGACGTGCGCAGTTTGACCCGACGGTAGGTTTTCTCGTCCGGATCGACATCCCTGGTGTCGACGGCGTTGGGGCGGCTGTCACAGGATCGTCAAATCGACATGGCGGTGCTTTCCCGGGCCGACGCATAATCAAAGTGCTTCAAGGGCCGGGTTACAACTCAGAAAGCCTCTCGATGAAACGGGCATCGCTGCTTGCGCGTGCTTCGCTGGTATTGCTGACGGCCTGGTTCCAAGCCGGCCTAACAGCCGGGGTCATGTTCGCGCCGATTGCCGTCCAAGCGCAGGCGGGTGCCACCTCAAGCGATGTCAATGGCCTTCATTTGCTTGGCGTTCAATCCTACCGACGCGGTCAGTATGCCGAAGCGGCCGCGCAATTTGAACGCGAGCGCGCGGCCTTGATCCAGCAATTGGGCTCCGATCACCCGGACACGCTGCGCAGCATGGTCAATCTGGCCGACAGCTTCGGCAATCTCGGCCGCGACGTAGACGCGCTCAAACTGCGCGAGGAGGTATTAGAGCGGCGACGGGTGAACCTCGGGCCGGATCATCCTGACACGCTGCGCTCCATGAACGACCTGGGACTCATGAGCTACCTGTATCTCGGCAGGACGGCCGATGGGCTGAAACTCATGGAACAGTCCCTGGCGTTGCGGCGCGTCAAACTCGGCCTTGACCATCCAGACACGCTGGAAGGAATGGACTTGCTCGCGACGACCTATGACGTCCTGATCCGTGATGCGGAGGCGGTCAAGCTGCGCGAAGAGACGATGGTTCTTAGGCGCGGCAGGCTCGGCGCTGATCATCCGGATACGCTCTTTAGCATGCACGTGCTGGCGGGAAGTTACGCCAACATTGGTCGTGCCGCCGATGCGCTAGGGCTGAGGCTGGAGACGCTGCGCCTGCGCCAGAGCGGGCTCGGCCGCGATCATCCCGATACGCTCTTCAGCATGGCGGCGTTGGCCGGCAGCTACTCCAGCCTTGGGCGCCATGCGGAAGCGGTCGAGGTTGGCGAAGGTGTGCTGGCCCTGCGCAGAAGGCGGCTCGGGCCTGGGCATCGGCAAACACTCAACAGCATGGTCCAGCTGGCCCACTGCTACCGCGCGCTGGGGCGCTTCTCCGCGGCCATCGACTTGCTGGAGCAGGCGTTGGTATTGCGACGGGCAGCACTTCGGCCCAATGAGCATGAAGCCATCGACAACATGCGAGAGCTGGCGCTGGCCTATCAACAAGTTGGCCGAGCGGCCGAGGCTATGAAGCTTCAAGAAGAGACCCTGGCCAGCTACCGCTTTACGGCTGGTCCCAGCCATCCGGACACGCTGCGCAGCATGGGCGAACTGGCGAGCAGTTACGCCGACCGCAACCGTATGGCCGAGGCGAGGCCATTGCGGCGCGAGGCGCTGGCAATCATTGATCGTTTCGCGGCCGGTTATCAATTGTTGTCCCGGGAAGAGCGAAGCACCGCGTTGGCGCAGTTTCGGCGCGATTACGTCGTCTTTGCCCGGGAGCTGGCTGACGACACCGACGCCTATCCGGAAGCTTTCAGCGTCATCGAACGCGGCAAGGCACGGAGCTTGCTGGAGGAACTGACCGCGCGCCAGGCGATCTCAAGCAGCGGCATACCTGACGCTGTCGCCACGAAGCTGTCCGGCTTGCGCAGCCAGCTGGAATCACTGGACGGACGCCTTTCGGTAGGGACGGGCGACGTTGGTGGCAACGTAGGTCTGCGTGCCGACAGAGATCGCGTCAAGGGTGAACTCGATAGTTTGCAGAGCATCCTGGTCGCCGAATACCCGCGTTATGCGGCCATGACGGCAGTGCACACTGTCTCACTCAAGCAGGGCAGCGCTCTGTTGCCGATCAACGCCGTGTTCGTGTCGTGGATGCTGGACGATGCATCAGCCGGCGTAGTGCTCTCACTTGCTCCGAGTGGCAGTGTCAAGGTGATGCGCGCAAACCTGGGCAAGTCCCTGACCACCCACGCCAGCAGCTTTCGCTGGCTGACGGCGCTACCCACCGGTACTGAATTTGCGGCGGCCGTGCGAACCGGCGCTCTGACAGCCTGGCTCGATGCCGGCCTGCTCACCATTGCCGAGGCCGAACAACGGCCGGCCAATGCAGAGTTGGTACAACCGAGCCGATATATGGCACTTCGCGAAGCCGCTCTGGCAGCGCACGGGCAGTGGCTGGCGGAGGTTCTTCTGAACCCGCTGGAAACTCAAATTGCCGGCGTAGAGCAGTGGATTCTTTCGCCCGATGGTGTACTGGCGACCCTGCCCTGGGACATGCTGCCTTTCAACGGCAAGCGACTGGGAGCGCAAAAGCAGATCACGCTGGTGCAGTCGCTCTCGATCTACAAATTGCTCAAGGACCGTGAGGCCGAATACCTGCGTAACGATCGAACCGTCGATCGGCTGCCTTTGCTGGCAGTGGGCGGCGCCATTTACGATGCCGACGCGACCGCTGTAGGCTGCAGCGATCGCCGCAGTGGCAGATCGGTATCGGAAAACGTGCCCTCGAAGATCCAGTTCGTCACCAGCCGCGACGGTCGCGCCAACGGCCCGGCGCCCGACGTGCAGATCAGCATGGCGTACCAGGAAATGCTGGCGTTCAAGCCATCGAACCTGCCATGCTCACTGGATGAGGTCGACAGCGTGAGCGCACTGATAGGTGGCCAGAAGCTGACCAAGGCAGACGCTACTGAAACCAAGCTGCGGCAAATGTCTGAAGCTGGCAGTCTGGCCAGATTTCGCCGCTTGCACTTTGCCGTGCACGGGATTCTGAACACCAGCTTTCCCAGCCTCAGCGCTATCTTGCTCGGGCGGACCGGCAACGAGGTCGGCAACGATGGCTTCATTACCGCTGGCGAGTGGCCTGCCTTCAACCTCAAGAGCGATTTGCTAGTGATGAGCGCGTGTGAAACCGGGGTAGGCAAGATCATCAGTGGCGAGGGTGTGCAGGGTCTGCCGTATGCCTTGTACCTAGCAGGTAACCGCGACACATTGCTTACTCTGTGGCCGATTGACGATGAAGGCGCGTCGGTCTTCATGCGGCGTTTCTGGGCCAAGCTCAAGGCGGGTCGAAGCCACGCCGAGGCACTGGTGCAAACCAAACGCGAATTCATGTCCGGGCAGGCTGGCGGGCAATTTGTCGACCCGTTCTACTGGGCGCCTTTTGTGCTCTATGGGCTGCAAGGCTCCTAGTTGGCCCGCCTTTGCGTCACGCAATCCGAATTGCTACGCCGCCACGACCACCGGGCTTCACCTGGTCCCGATGCGGCGCTTACCGGGCCATTTGGGGCGACCGGGAGCCCGTCCGACGCAGGCCGACCCACGGCGCGTGTGCATCGCCGGGCTGCCCGTTCACCACTCAGTGCGCTGATCGAACACGTCCTCGGGCGCTGTCTGGGCTGACTCGCCCCAGTCCGGGTCGATTGGGGCCCCCTGCCCGGCACCATCCGTGCCCTGTGCGTCACACGCGTCCCTCTAGTGGCGGCCCGCTTGCCGGGGCGGTGGGCGGCGCTGCGATTCGTGCCTGCACGATTGACTCGCACCGGCCAATGACCGGTTGCGGGCAGGCAGTTCTGAAAGTTGTAGACCCGCTTTCAGTCTGTTGCAGGCACTCCAAACCTCTGGAAACCCGCGCACGCATTGGGTTTGAGGGCTTTGTTGGGCCAATAGCGTAGTAAAACCAGCCCCGCCAGAAAAAAAGCCACCTTGCGGTGGCTTCTTCCTACGACAGGCCAAAGGCCTGACGGAATCAGGGCTTCTTGATGGCGGCGGCAGCAGCGTCGGCGGCGGCCTTTGCAGCATCGGCAGCACCAGCAGCAGCGGAGGCGGCACCGGCAGCAGCGGTGGCGGCGCCGGCAGCGGCATCCTTGACAGCTTCAACAGCCGAAGCGGCGGCAGCAGGAGCCGGGGCAGCGGCAGGCGCCGGTGCGGGAGCAGGAGCCTCTTCCTTCTTGCCACATGCGGCCAGGGCGGCGGCAGCAATAACGGCTGCCAGTACGAGCGACTTGTTCATTTGAAAATTACCTTGGAGTGATTGGATAAGTTGCGAACCAGGCCATTGCCATCCAAGGCTCCGGCTGTGGAAGAAATCAGCAGCGCCGTTTTCTCTCCAGCCTCAGATTATACAAAGAATCAGAGGGGATTTACGGGAAAACCCTAGTGCGGTTGCACACGCGCTACAGCCCCAGAGTCGTGGCCGGAAATCCGGGGCCGCTGACGCTCAACAATTCGTCCAGCGTTTCCCGTACACGCATGCGGTATGCCGGCGCATCGCTGCACACGCCCGTGCTGCGTACCAGGTCAAGGCGCTGCATTGCCCATTCCGGTGCGACCATGGCACTGGGAAAGTCGGACGGATCGGTATGCCTATTGGCCCGGCACTCGATGATGTGATCCCAGGTCTTGCGCCACTGGACAAACCGCGCATGCTGGCGCAGCACCATGTCATAACGCGATGCCACCATGACAAAGCGCCGTCCGGTTTTAGCCCAGGCGCCAAGTGCTTCGTTGACAGCGCGTTCGTGCAGCGGCCAGTCCTCGAAGGTCGCGTCGCAGACCACGATTTCGCGCCAGCCGCGCTGCCCGGCAACCACCAGGGCATCCCGTAAGCACTGCGCAAACGCCTCGCGGCCGGCGAATCGCCCCGCCGGCAGCAGAACGGCCTTGTTGTCATCAGAGTCCATGTAGCCACCCCGCAGAACACCAGTCGGCCAACAACCCGCGCGCCGGCCCGCTGGCACCGGCGAGCGCCGCATGCGAAACACTGCGCGCATCCGCCAGTTCCCGCATCAGACGGGCATCGCGGCCGCGCGCGCGGTAACTCTCGCCGTTGATGAACACGTGCTGGTCGTCGTAGAGCATGCGGGTACGCGGGTCCAGCCACACCCGGTCCACCGGGCCATCCACCGCGCGCTTCTCGAACCATACGCTCGCCTTGGGCTCTGTCAAGCACTCGCCCAGCGCCCGCTCGAGCATCAGCGGTTCGGACAGTGCCTGGTGCAAGGCACGGCGGGCAAATTGCGCCAGTGGCGCCGGGATCGCTGCAGGCGCGGCCAGCGCCGGCTGCGTTGGATCACGGTACAGGTGCGTCCTGCCGTATTCGGCGGCATCCTGCGCCAGGCGTTGCAGCAGTTCGCCAGCCAGACTGCCCGCGCCCGGCGCGCGAAACCCTACCGACCACGTCATGCACTCACCAACGGCGACGCCGTCATGCGCGTAACGCGGCGGCAAATACAACATGTCGCCAGGCTCCAGAAGTGCCTCGTATTCGGGCTCGAAGTGGCGCAGCAGTTTGAGCGGCACGCCCTCGCGAAGGCCCAGATCCTTTTGCCGCCCGTAACACCAGCGGCGGCGCCCATGCGCCTGGAACAGGAATACGTCGTAGCTGTCGAAATGCGGACCGACACCGCCACCATCACTGGCGTAACTGACCATGACGTCGTCCAGCCGTGCCTCGGGTATGAAGCGGAAGCGATCAAGCAGCTGCCGCACCGCCGCCACATGCAGGTCAACACCCTGGACCAGCAGGGTCCAGCCACGCCGCTTGCGCGGCGGCAATGCGCGCGTGCCAAACGGCCCCTGCCGCATCTTCCAGGTTTCGCCGGGCGCCTCACCCGCATTGATGACCAGCCGCGACTCCACATCGTCGCGTCCGGCAAGTGCAAACAGCGCGCGCGGGTCCAGGCCGCATTGGAAGCCGGGAATCGCCTGGCGCACGAGCAGCGGCTTCTTCTGCCAGTGGCGCCGCATGAATTGCTGCGCATTCAGGCCCGCAAGCAGTGGCAAAGGCTGGTGGACATCCATGTGTGTGCGCAAAGGTTTCAAGCTGCGACAATTCTCCTATGGAAATCACAAAACAATGTGTAGTCGCCCTCACTTGGACACTCAAGGACACCCTGGGCGAGGTACTCGACGTACTGGACGACCCGGTGGAGTTTCTGGTCGGAGGTGATGACCTGTTCGCCACCATCGAAGAGGCGCTGCAGGGCCACGAGGTCGGAGCTACCCTCCACCTGCACCTGGAGCCGGAGCAGGCTTTTGGCGATTTCAACGACCAGTTGGTGTTTCTGGAACCGCGTGCGCTTTTCCCGGTTGAAATCCAGGAGGGAATGACGTTTGAAGGAAGCGCCTTGCCGCAAGGCTGCAACCCCGATGGCCCCAAGGATGCCCTGTACACCGTGACCGACGTCTACCCCGATCACGTGGTGCTGGACGCCAACCATCCGCTGGCCGGCATTGCACTGCGCCTGGCGCTGACGGTGAAGGCGGTGCGCGAAGCCAGCGAGACGGAGGTCGGCAGCGGGACAGCGGGCACAGGCTTCTTCAAGGTACATGCACAGGGCCCCGGTTCGGCCAGCTTGCACTGACCTGGCCGCCTGGCTGGGCGCTCAGGAACTCTCGGGCAGGCTGCGGTCGGCCTGTTCACGCTCTTCAGGCGTAAGCAGGGGCTCCAGCCGCTTTACCGCGTTCTGGGCCGCGCCATACCCCTGTGCCACGGCGCGCGCATACCAGGCGTAGGCCTTGCCTGCATTGGCCTCCACCCCGAATTCGCCTTTTTCGTAGATATAACCCATCATCATCTGCCCGCCGAGTCCGCCGGCACGCGCAGACCGTTCGATCCAGGACACCCCACGGGCCAGACTGACCGGTACCCCGTGGCCGTTCAGATGGGCCATGCCCAGAAACAGCGCCATCGACACGCGCCCCGACCGCATGCCCTCTGCCGTCGCCGTGCCGGAGCGCTTGAGCACGACCGGCACTTCCCCCTGCCCGGAAGCAAATGCATCCATGGTTCGGATGGTTTCCGCCAGAAATGCCGCCTGCCTGGCACGTGCATCGCTGGTTGCGCCGGCGTCGTCCTGCACGACGGCATCGGTCAGCGCGACCAGAGCCTCGAACGGAAACGCACCAGGACGCATGGACGGCCCGTACCACGACTTCAGCATCAGACGATCCAGGGCCGTAATCTGATCGACCCGTCTGTAGAAATAACTCAGCACGGTGTCCGCCTGCGGATGGCCTGGAATACCCATCGCGTGCATCGACTCATGCAGCACGCAGTGGTAAACCATGCTGTTGCGCATGCGCAAAATCGCCTTCTCGATGTGGCCACCGGTCACCTTCTCCAGTCGCACCAGACAGGCGAAGTTGTCCTGCAACTTGCCGTCCTCGACCACCTCGACTTCCAGATTGATCCGTTGCTGTGCGTCCGGCAGGTCCGTGACGTCCACCACGTTACGCCCGGCAACCGCCGCAACCAGGTTCAGCGCCATGATGATGCGTTCATGGTGGGTGCTTCGGTTGACGCCCTGTACCCGCACGCGAATATCCCCCAGCCAACGCCGCACCTGAGACGCCTCGCCGCCCTGGTACCACAGGCTTTCCCACATGGCATTGAATCGGTCATTGAGCGAATCCGCCCAGGTCGGCCCGCATGCCAGCATGCCCAGGCAGACTATCCCCGCGTGCAGCCGCGCGCTCCAGCGGCAATCGCGTTCAAGCGGTGTCACTGTTTGCCAGTGGAGCCATACCCGCCCTCGCCTCTGACGCTGACAGGAAAGGCATCCACCACCTTGAATTGCGCCTGCAGCACCGGAACAATCACCAGTTGCGCGATCCGCTCCATCGGTTCGATCGTGAAGGCCTGCGGGCTCCGATTCCAGGCGCTGACCATCAATTGGCCCTGGTAGTCGCTGTCAATCAGTCCGACCAGATTGCCCAGCACGATGCCGTGCTTGTGCCCCAAGCCCGAGCGCGGAAGGATGAGCGCGGCGTAACCCGGGTCCGCCAGGTAGATCGCCAGGCCAGTGGGAACCAGTTGCCAGGCATTGGGCGCAAGCGCAAGCGGCGCTTCGAGACAGGCCCGCAAATCCAGCCCGGCGCTCCCCGGGGTTGCATAGGCCGGCATCTGCTCGCGCAGCCGCGCATCGAGGATGCGTACATCGACGTTCATGTCCAGGTCTTCCCGGGAGCGCCCTGAGTCTGCATCAGCGACGCGCAGTAGGTGATGAGCTGGCGGGCCAGTTCCAGTTTGGGCGCCCGCGGCAACTCCCGGGTGGCGTCCGGCGTAACCAGCAGCAAGGCGTTGTCGTCCTGCCCGAACGTGGCCGGCCCGATGTTGCCCACCAGCAGGGGAACCCCCTTGCGTTCGCGTTTGGCCTGTGCATTGGCCAGCAAGTCCTGGCTCTCGGCGGCAAAGCCGACACAGAACAAGGCGCCGCTGCGGGACCGTTCCGAAGAAGCCACTTCGGCCAGGATATCGGGGTTCTCGACAAACTGCAGTTGCGGGACTTGCCCCGATCCGCCCTTCTTGATCTTGTGGGCGGAATCGTTGGCAACCCGCCAGTCAGCGACCGCCGCCGTGGCGACAAACAGCGTTGCACGCGGCACCTGGGCCAGCGTCGCCGCATGCATCTCGCGCGCCGAGCGCACGTTGATGCGGGTCACACCGCGCGGCGCCGCCAGCGCCACTGGCCCGCTCACCAGAGTCACGTCGGCGCCGGCTTCGCGCGCGGCGCGCGCAATGGCGTACCCCATCTTGCCGCTGCTGAGGTTGGTAATGCCGCGCACCGGGTCGATGGCTTCATAGGTGGGGCCGGCCGTCACCAGCACATGCTGGCCGCGCAGCAGCTTGGGGCGAAAGAACGCGACCATCTCCTCCAGCAGTTCGGCAGGCTCCAGCATACGGCCGTCTCCCGTCTCCCCACAGGCCTGGTCCCCGCTGCCCACACCCAGTACCGTCGCGCCGTCGCGCCCGAGTTGCTCCACCTTGCGCCGGGTAGCGGGATGCGCCCACATTTCGCGGTTCATGGCCGGCGCCAGCAGCAGGGGAACGCGATCCAGCGGGCGCGCGAGGCACATCAGGCTGAGCAGATCGTCGGCGCTGCCATGCACCAGCTTGGCCATGAAGTCGGCACTGCAGGGCGCAATCAGCACCGCGTCCGCCTGGCGGCCCAGGTTGATGTGCGGCATGTTGTTGGGTTCGCGTGCATCCCATTGGGAGGTAAAAACAGCGCGGCCACTGAGCGCCTGCATGGTCACCGGCGTGATGAACTGCGCCGCCGACTCGGTCATCACGACCTGTACGTTCGCCCCGTCCTTGATGAGGAGGCGGCACAATTCAGCGGCCTTGTAACAGGCGACGCCACCGGTCAGCCCCAGTACCAGATGTTTGTTGCGAAGTTCCATGGAGGGCGGCCGGCCAGGCTGTTGTTACGGGACAAATTGGGGTTTGCCGCAATGTAGCAGACGCCTATAATTCTGCTTTACCACCTCGTCGAACCGCACCGGTTCGCCCTTGACATGACCAAATTTGTCTTCGTCACCGGCGGTGTCGTGTCCTCCCTTGGCAAGGGAATCGCTTCAGCCTCCCTCGCTGCGATACTGGAATCGCGAGGCCTTACAGTCACTTTGATCAAGCTCGATCCCTATCTCAATGTGGATCCGGGCACCATGTCCCCGTTTCAGCACGGCGAAGTGTTTGTCACCGAAGACGGCGCCGAGACCGACCTCGACCTCGGGCATTACGAGCGTTTCATCGAAACGCGCATGCGCCGCACCAACAACTTCACCACCGGGCAGATCTACAAGAGTGTGCTCGAGAAGGAGCGCCGCGGGGACTACCTCGGCAAGACGGTGCAGGTGATTCCGCATGTCACCAACGAAATCCAGGAGTTCGTGAAACGTGGCGCGCGTTTTGGCGAGCCCGACGCGGTCGACGTGGCCATCGTCGAGATCGGCGGCACGGTGGGCGACATCGAGTCCCTGCCCTTTCTCGAAGCCGTGCGCCAGATGAGCCTCAAGCTCGGGCCCAACAACTCGGCTTTTGTGCACCTGAGTTATGTGCCCTGGATCGCCGCCGCTGGCGAACTCAAGACCAAGCCTACCCAGCACACGGCCAAGCAGTTGCGCGAGATCGGTATCCAGGCCGACGCACTGGTGTGCCGCGCCGACCGCCCCATCCCGCAGGAGGAACGCTCCAAGATCTCGCTGTTCTCCAACGTGCCCGAGTGGGGCGTGATCTCCATGTGGGATGTGGACACCATCTACAAGGTGCCACGCATGCTGCACCAGCAGGGTCTGGACGGGCTGATCTGCGACAAGCTGCGCCTCAATACGCCGCCGGCCAACCTCAAGCGCTGGGACGACCTGGTGTTCGAGACCGAGCATCCGGCCGGTGAGGTCAACATCGCCATGGTCGGCAAGTATGTCGATCTGAGCGACAGCTACAAATCGCTCAATGAAGCGCTCAAGCACGCCGGCATGAAAAACCATGCGCGGGTGAAGATCGACTATGTCGATTCCGAAACCATCACCGCCGACACGGTCGCACAACTGGCGCGTTTCGACGCCATCCTCGTGCCCGGTGGTTTTGGCAAACGTGGCATCGAAGGCAAGATCGCCACAGCGCGGTTCGCACGGGAGAACAAGGTCCCGTACCTCGGTATTTGCCTGGGCATGCAGGTAGCCACCATCGAGTTCGCGCGCCATGTGGCGGGCTTGACGGACGCCAACAGCACCGAATTCGAACCGGATACACCCCATCCCGTCATCGCACTGATCACCGAGTGGCAGGATGCGGACGGCACCATCAAGAACCGCAATGCCCATTCCGACCTGGGTGGCACCATGCGCCTGGGCGCCCAGAGCTCCGATGTGGTGCGCGGCACCCTCGCCTACGACATCTACGGCAAGGTGGTGACCGAGCGGCACCGCCATCGATACGAGGCCAATGTGCATTACCTGGATCGCCTGCGCGCCGCCGGGCTGGTCATTTCCGCCTTGACGCAGCGCGAGCAACTCACCGAAATCGTCGAGTTGCCGCACGACGTGCATCCCTGGTTCGTTGGCGTGCAGTTCCATCCGGAGTTCCGCTCCACCCCGTGGAACGGGCATCCCCTGTTCAATGCATTCATCAAGGCAGCGCTGGACCATCAGGCCCAGGGCAAGAACCTGAAGGCCGTGGCGTGAAGCTGTGCGGATTTGACGCCGGCCTGGACTTCCCCTTTTTCCTCATTGCCGGTCCCTGCGTCATCGAGTCCGAGCAGTTGCAGATGGACACCGCCGGTTCCTTGCGCGACATCACCACAGCGCTCGGAATCCCCTTCATCTTCAAGAGCAGCTTCGACAAGGCCAATCGCACCAGCGGCGAAAGCTTTCGCGGCCCAGGGCTGGAAGGGGGTCTGGAGATTCTGGCCAAGGTCCGCAAGACGCTCCATGTGCCGGTGTTGACCGACGTGCACAGCATCGACCAGATCGCGCAGGTGAGTGCAGTCGTGGACGTGTTGCAGACCCCCGCTTTCCTGTGCCGCCAGACCGACTTCATCGAGGCGGTGGCGCAGTCGGGCAAGCCGGTGAACATCAAGAAGGGACAGTTCCTTGCACCCGGCGACATGCGCCACGTGATCGACAAAGCCCGCGCCGCCGCCCGTGCCAAGGGTCTGGAGCCAGACAACTTCATGGCCTGCGAACGCGGTGCGAGTTTTGGCTACAACAACCTGGTAAGCGACATGCGCTCGCTGGCCATCCTGCGCGAAACTGGCGCGCCCGTGGTGTTCGACGCCACCCATTCGGTGCAGCTGCCCGGCGGCCAGGGCGCGAGCAGTGGCGGACAGCGCCAGATGGTGCCCGTGCTGGCGCGCGCCGCCGTTGCCGTGGGTGTGGCGGGACTGTTCATGGAGACGCACCCGGACCCCGATCGCGCGCTGAGCGACGGCCCCAACGCGGTGCCGCTCAAGCATATGCGCGCGCTGCTGGAGTCGCTGCTCGCGCTCGACCGCACCACCAAACAGCATGGCTTTCTGGAGCAGGCGTTTGCCAGCGCCTGAAGGCCCCGGTACACAAAGTTCGTTTGTTGAAAGTGGTTTATGAGTGCAATAGTTGATATCGTCGGCCGCGAAATTCTCGACTCGCGCGGCAACCCCACGGTAGAGTGTGATGTGCTGCTGGAGAGCGGCACCATGGGGCGGGCCGCCGTCCCGTCGGGCGCATCCACCGGATCGCGCGAGGCCATCGAACTGCGCGATGGTGACAAGGCACGCTATCTTGGCAAGGGGGTATTGAAGGCGGTCGAATTCATCAACACCGAAATCTCCGAGGCGGTCATGGGGCTGGACGCCTCGGAACAAGCCTTTCTCGACAAGACCCTGATCGACCTGGACGGCACCGAGAACAAGTCGCGGCTCGGTGCCAATGCCATGCTGGCGGTTTCGATGGCGGTGGCGCGCGCAGCGGCCGAAGAGTCCGGCCTGCCGCTGTACCGCTACTTCGGCGGAATGGGCGGTATGCAGATGCCGGTGCCCATGATGAACGTCATCAACGGTGGCGCACACGCCAACAACAACCTGGACCTGCAGGAATTCATGATCATTCCGGTCGGCGCCCCGAGCTTTCGGGAAGCGTTGCGTTATGGCGCTGAAGTGTTCCATGCGCTCAAGAAGATCCTGCACGACAAGGGCATCAGCGTCGCGGTCGGCGACGAAGGCGGCTTTGCGCCCAGTGTGGAGAACCACGAAGCGGCGATCCAGCTGATACTCGACGCGATCCTGGCCGCCGGTTATGTGGCCGGCGAGCAGATTGCCCTGGGCCTGGATTGCGCGGCTTCCGAGTTCTACCGCGAGGG
>JANNDB010000091.1:0-4232 GCA_031387285.1 Betaproteobacteria bacterium
TGCCTTGCACAGGGCACATTTTTCATCGGTGGAGGCGGCAGCAATGACCCGGGCGCCGGCGACCTTCGCGATCTGGATGGCCGAGGTTCCCACGCCGCCGGCCGCGCCGAGTACCAGTACGGTTTCGCCGGCACGCAGTTGGGCGCGGTCGAGCAGCGCGTGGTGCGACGTGGCGTAGATCATGATGAACGCGGCGGCGTCCACAAACGGGAAGCCGCCGGGCAACGGCATGCAGAGCTTGGCCGGCGCCAGCGCATGGGTGCCAAAACCACCCGTGCCGGACAGGCAGGCTACCGGCTGGCCAGGTTTCAAATGGGTGACGCCTTCACCCACCGCGGCAACCACGCCGGCATATTCGGAACCCGGAACGAAGGGCAGGGGCGGCTTGAACTGGTATTTGTTCTGGACGATCAGCAGATCCGGGAAATTCAGGCTTGCCGCCTTGATTTCGATCAGCACCTCACCTGCGGCGGGCACTGGCGTAGGCAGTTCTTTCCAGCGCAATTCATCGACCCCGATCGGGTTTTCGCAAAGCCAGGCATGCATGGGTGTCTCCGTTAGAAGCGGCCATGATACCGATGCGCCCGCCGCGCAAATGTCTCTGTAGCGACGGGGCACGCAGGTGCGCACCTACAATTCGCGCACTCCGAAGATGTCCATGAAAATACTGATCTCCAACGATGATGGTTACCAGGCGCCCGGCATCGTGGCGCTGTACGAGGCGCTCAAGAATATCGCCGACGTGGAGGTGGTGGCGCCCGAGCTCAACAACAGCGCCAAGTCGAATGCCCTGACGCTCAATTCCCCGCTGTACGTGGCCACCGCGCCCAATGGCTTTCGCTACATCAACGGCACGCCGGCCGACTGCGTGCACATTGCGCTGACCGGCTTGCTCGGCTACCGGCCGGACCTGGTGGTGTCGGGCATCAACAATGGCGCCAACATGGGCGACGACACGATCTACTCAGGGACGGTCGGCGCTGCGATGGAGGGTTATCTGTTCGGTGTTCCGGCGATCGCCTTTTCCCAGGTCGAAAAAGGCTGGGCGCACATCGATGCGGCTGCAGCGCGTGCCCGCGAACTGGTGCTGGCGATGCAACGGCAAAACCTCGTTGGCAGCAAGCCCTGGCTGGTCAATGTGAACATTCCGAATGTGCCCCTGGACCAGATGAAGTCAACAAAAGTTTGCCGTCTCGGCCGCCGCCATGCGGCGGAGACCGTCATCACGCAGCAAAGCCCGCGGGGCGAAACCATGTACTGGATTGGCGGCGCGGGAGCCATCAAGGACGACGCAGACGGGACCGACTTCCACGCCACCTTGCAAGGGCACGTTTCGCTCACCCCGCTCATGACCGATCTCACCGCGCACGACCTGCTCGGCTACTGGGCGCAGACCGCGGCCGGCCTGCAACGCGGCGTCGCATGAAGCAGCGCCCGTCCTTTCCGGCGCGCCTGGGTGCGCTGGCGCCACGCGCGCGGACGGGCGTAACGGGCCAGGCAACGCCGCCTGTGGCGGGTGCTTCGGCCAGTGACGGGAATGGATTCGTCGCGCTGCGCCGCAACATGGTCCATAAACTGCGCCAGCAAGGCCTGGCCGACGCCCAGGTGGCGCTGGCACTGGAGCAGGTGGAGAGGCACCGTTTTATTGACAGTGCGCTGCGCGCCCAGGCATATGAAGACACGAGCCTGCCGATCGGCCTGGGGCAGACCATCTCGAAACCTGGCGTGGTGGCGCGCATGCTGGAGTTGCTGCGCGACGGGCGTCAGGACAAACTGGGGAGAGTGCTTGAGATCGGCACCGGCTGTGGTTACCAGGCAGCCGTGCTGAGCCAGTTGGCTAGCGAGGTCTACAGCATCGAGCGGCTGCGTGTGCTGCATGAGAAGGCGCGTGTCAACCTGCGTGAACTGCGCCTGCCCAACCTGCACCTGCTGTTTGGCGACGGCATGGCGGGATACGCCAAGGGTGCTCCGTATGCCGGCATCATTTCGGCTGCAGGCGGCGACGCCATCCCGACCGCCTGGACCGATCAGCTCGCCGTTGGCGGGCGCCTGGTGGCGCCGACCGCGCAATCGGGCCGCGGCCAGGCACTGGTCGTGGTAGAGCGGACTAGTACCGGTTTGCGCCAGCAGGTGTGTGAGGCGGTATTGTTTGTCCCCCTAAAATCAGGCGTCGCGTGAAGGGAACTCGAATGGCTGCTTGTCGTGGGCTGGGTCGTCTGGCATTGCCGGGCATTGTGCTGATCGCGCTCCTGGCAGGATGCAGCACCCGGGTTGCCAACCGGGCGCCGGTTGAAGACCGCGGTACCGGCACGGCGGTTCCCGCCCCCGCAGCGGTCGAGACGGTGGCGCCGGCTGCGCGCCAGCCAGGTGGTCTGGAAAACGCCGGCAAGGCTGGCTACTACACCGTCAAGCCGGGCGACACCCTGATCCGCATCGGTTTGGACCAAGGCCAGAGCTGGCGCGACATCGCGCGCTGGAACAGTCTGGAGAATCCCAATCTGATAGAAGTCGGGCAGGTGCTGCGTGTCATCCCGCCGGGTGCTGCGCCAGCGGCTGTCGCAGCGACAGGCGTCGTGACACGGCCCGTGACCAGCAGCGCGCCGGTAAGCGGATCGACGGTAGCGCCCGCCGCCGCCCCCGGTGCGGCGGTGGTTGCCCCCGCGGCGCCAGCGCCTGCCGCCGCTGCTTCGGCAGCCGACGACGAAGTGAACTGGCTGTGGCCGGTGCAGGGCGCGGTCATCGGCGGCTTTGACGAAGTGAAAAACAAGGGCGTGGACATTGGTGGCGTTCTGGGCGAACCGGTATTGGCTGCGGCTGACGGCAAGGTGGTCTATGTCGGCGCGGGTCTGCGGGGTTATGGCAACCTCGTCATTCTCAAACACAACAACACCTATTTGACAGCCTATGCCCACAACCAGTTGCTGCTGGTCAAGGAAGACCAGACGGTGCGACGCGGCCAGAAGATCGCAGAGATGGGCAGCAGTGACGCAGACCGCGTGAAGTTGCACTTCGAGGTGCGCCGCCAGGGCAAACCGGTGGATCCGCTCAAGTACCTTCCGGCGCGCTGAAGCATCCTGGTGGCACAGTGCACATGACCTGGCCTGTCCTGGTTTTCGATATCGAATCCATCCCGGATATTGCGGGGCTGCGTCTGCTGCGCGGCGCGGCTGCGCAACTGTCGGATGCCGAGGTATATGCGCAGTGGGTCGCGGAGCGCAAGGAAAAGGGGCAAAGCGACTTTGTTCCCCTGCACCTGCAGCGGGTACTGGTCATCAGTGCGGTTTTCCGCAACGCCGAGGGGCTGCGCATTCATTCCTTCGTGGACCAGGACGGTGCTTCGGAAGGCAAGATCATCCAGAAGTTCTTTGCAACGGTGGAGAAACATGCGCCCCAACTGGTGAGCTGGAACGGCGGCGGGTTCGACTTGCCCGTGCTGCATTACCGCGGGCTGCAGCATGGCGTCGTGGCCGACAAGTACTGGGACATGGGCGAAGACGACCGCGAGTTCAAGTGGAACAACTACATCAGCCGCTACCATGTGCGTCATCTCGACCTGATGGACCTGCTGGCGCTCTACCAGCCCAAGAACAATGCGCCGCTCGATGCCATGGCCAAGTTGTGCGGCTTTCCGGGCAAGCTGGGTATGGACGGGTCGGCCGTCTACCCGGCATTCCTGGATGGAAAGCTCGACGATATTCGCCGCTATTGCGAGACGGATGTCATGAACACCTATCTGGTTTACTGCCGGTTCCAGAAAATGCGCGGCGGATTTCTGGAGAAGGAATACCAGCAGGAAATCGGCTTGGTGCGCGAGACGCTGGCGCAGTGGGCGCCGCAAGAGAGTCACTGGCAGGAGTACCTCCAGGCGTGGGCGTGACTGAGGGAGTGTGCCAATGACAAGTGATGGCACCCGTGAGCCAGGCGCGCCGTCCGGCCGCCTGTTGATTGAATCCCTGGACGGTGATGGCCAGGGTATCGCCCATAGGGCGGATGGCAAGGTGGTCTTTGTCGAAGGGGCCTTGCCGGGGGAACTGGTCAGTGTGGTCGTCAACCGCAGCAAGCCCAGTTTCGAAAAGGCCACCGTGACCCAGATCCACAAGGAGTCCGCACAGCGGGTGCGTCCGGCCTGCCCGCATTTCGGCCTGCACGAGGGGGCTTGTGGTGGCTGCAAGGTGCAGCACCTGCAGGCGCATGCCCAACTGGCGGTCAAACAGCGGGTGCTGGAGGATGCG
>JANNDB010000139.1:0-1879 GCA_031387285.1 Betaproteobacteria bacterium
GCAATCGGCACCAGCACCCAGCCGGGGATGGAGGGATGCAACAGCGGCCCGCCGGCCGACAACGCGTAGGCCGTCGACCCGGTCGAGGTGGCAATGATCAGACCGTCGGCGCGCTGATTCGCCAGCAGGTGCCCATCGACCTCCACCCGCAACTCGACCATACCCGACGTGGCACCACGGTTTACCACCACGTCGTTCATCGCAAGGGCGTCGAACACGCAGTGTCCGTCGCGCATCACGCGCGCCTGCATCAGGCTGCGCAGGTCCTCCTCATGGTCGCCGGCAAGCATCGGCAACAAGGTGGCTTCGAAGTCTTCCAGCGGGATGTCGGTGATGAAGCCCAGGCGACCCTGGTTGATGCCTATCAGTGGCACGCCCCAGCGCGCAAGCTGGCGACCGATTCCGAGCATGGTGCCGTCACCGCCCACCACCAGGCACAGATCACAATGGCGCCCTATGCCTTCGACATCCAGGGTGGCGTGGCCAGTGATTCCCATGTTGGCGGCGGTCTGCGTTTCGCACGCCACCTCGCAACCCTGGTCATGCAGAAAATGGGCGATGCCTTCCAGCGCCCTGCGCGACGGCGCCCCAGGAGCTCCGGAAGCGACCGCCTGGTACTTTCCTATCAGTGCAACATGGCGGAATTTGGATGGCATTCGCAAATTACATCACTAAAATGATTTGATGCTCGACGATCGTGCCCGGTTGTTAATGAAAGCGCTGGTCGAGCGCTATATATCCGATGGGCAGCCGGTTGGCTCCCGCACGCTGTCGCGCGCATCCGGCCTTGAGCTTTCGCCAGCGACCATCCGCAACGTGATGGCCGACCTGGAAGAGATGGGGCTCATCGTCAGCCCGCACACCTCGGCCGGGCGCATTCCCACCGCGCGCGGCTACCGCCTGTTTGTGGACACCATGCTGACGGCCTCCAAAAGCCAGCTGGCGATGCACAGCCTGGCGCCGGACCAGCCGCAGAAGGTGATCTCCAATGCGGCGCAACTGCTCTCCAACCTGTCGCAGTTTGTCGGAGTGGTTCTCGCGCCAAGGCGCAGTTCGGTGTTCCGTCATATCGAGTTCCTGAGGCTTTCAGAAAAGCGCCTGCTGGTCATCATCGTTTCTCCGGATGGCGACGTGCAAAACCGCGTCATCTACACCGAAATGGATTACTCGCAGACGCAGCTGGTGGAGGCCGCCAACTACCTGAACGCGCATTTTGTGGGTATGGGCATTGAGCAGGTGCGCGAGCGCCTGCAACGCGAAGTCGAATCACTGCGATCCGAAATCGCGGCATTGATGCAGGCGGCGGTGACACTCAACACCGAGGCCATTGCGCAGGGCCAGGAGGAAGTGGTCATTTCCGGTGAGCGCAATCTACTCGCCCTTTCCGATTTTTCGAGTGACATGGGCCAGCTGCGCAGGGCGTTCGAGTTGTTTGAACAAAAGGCGCAGCTGATGCGGCTGCTTGACGTGGCGGGGCAGGCCGAGGGCGTGCGCATATTCATTGGTGGCGAGAGCAAGGTCGTGCCCTTTGAAGACCTCTCCATCGTGAGCGCACCCTACGAAGTCGACGGTGAGGTGGTTGGTACCCTCGGCGTTATAGGCCCCACCCGCATGGCCTATGACCGCATGATCCAGATCGTAGACATCACCTCCAAGCTCGTCAGTAACGCCCTGAGCCATCACAAGTAGCCCCGTACAATCGCGGCTCGGTCGGGGCGTTAGCTCAGTTGGTTAGAGCAGAGGACTCATAATCAATGGGTCTTTGCAAATATTTTTCGCCTTCACTGATTTGCCTGTCCCCAAAAGCGCAGGTAAGTGGTTGAAGTAGAAGAGTATTTCGGCGAGTTGGCTTCCCGTGCGCGGTTGTGGTGTTTTGTGG
>JANNDB010000156.1:0-8479 GCA_031387285.1 Betaproteobacteria bacterium
GATCGCCATGCGTCCGTTGCGGGCAACGGCCTGGTACCACTCCAGCGCCGAGCGCGCCTGCACCCAGGTATCGGCGTCGAGCCACAGGTACTGTTCGTAGCCCGGAAAGTAGTCGCGCAGGAACGGCCGCGCCGTCAAGGCGCGCAGGTGCGGCTGGCGGATGCGCCGCTCTGCCGGCACCGGTAGGTCCCATTGCGGCTCTGCGATATGGTGTACCTGGCGCGACATCCAGTCGCGACTGCCAGCGGCCAGGCCGACATCCAGAAATGCCAGGTCGCCCACGGGCGCCAGCCGGGACAGGGAGCCCAGCAAGCCGCGCACCAGCGGCATGAAGGCTTCGTCGGCAGCGCTTACCAGCAGGGTCCGCATGGTCAAGTGCCCTGCGGCCGTCTACAGCCCGCGCAAGGCCTCGGCCAGCGCCGGCGCCGCCAGCGCAGCGCCGATGCGCATGGCGTCGACGCCAGGTGGGCGGTCCTCTGCCATCGCCGGCACCACGGCGCGCGCCGCGTCGTACACCCGCTGCGTTCCGCGCCCCAGCCGGGCCGCGCCGCGCAAATCAACGGCTTGTGCGGCCACCATCACCTCGATCGCCAGCAGGTGCCCAAACAGCTCGAGTTGCTGCTCCAGCTTGCGGATGGCCAGCAGCGCCTGGGTGCCGTGGTCCTCCACCGTGTCGGATACCACCACCGCGTCCAGGCTCGCAGGCGCCGCCTGCAGGCGGATCGCTGCGTACAGCGCTGCCGCGGTCTTCTGCATGGCGTTGAAGCCCACACTGGCGCCGCCCACGGGCGAGAGGTATTTGGGCAGCCCGCTGAGGTGCGGTGTCTGCAGCTTGATGATGCGCTGTACGCTGGCACTGGCCAGATGGGTGAGGGCAATCGCCATGCTGTCGAACCCCAGCGCAATGCCTGGCGTCTGAAAGTTCGGCGACGACAACATCTCGCCTTGCGCAGCGAGCACCAGTGGGCTGTCGGCCGTGCCATTGATTTCCGCCTCCACAGCCTCGGTCACGCTGGCGAGGGCCGACCACGCGCTGCCAAACAACTGCGCCATGGTCCGGAACGAAATCGCATCCTGGATCGCCCGCGGCGGGGCGTCGTACAGGGCACTGCCTTGCAGCAGGCTGCGAAAGCGCGCCGCTGCATCTATCTGGCCCGGGGCAGGCCGCGCGGCGGCAATCCGCGCGTCAAATATCGTCAGGTTGGCGGCGTACCCCTCGTCCGCCAGTGCTGCCCCGGCGGCTGCCACCAGCAAGGTGTCGGCGGCCCGGCACAGGACAACCGCGCCGTATCCTGCGGCCAGCGGGCTGGCGTTGATCAGGCCCAGGCCGTCTTTGGCCTGCAACGCGACCACGCTGAGGCCGGCCGCCGCCAACGCCTGCGCGCCGGACATGCGCTGCCCGCCGAATACCGCCTCCCCTTCGCCAATGGCCGGGGCCACCATGTGGGCGCACAGGCCCAAGTCCCCCGCGCCGATCGAGCCGTGGCACGGGACCACGGGGGTCACGCCGCGGTCGAGCAGTGCAAGCAGGGCCTGCGCCGCACCCGGGCTCACACCCGAGCCGCCCTTTCCCAGGCTGATGCAACGCGCCAACAGTGCCGCACGTACTACCAGCGCCGGCAAGGGCTCGCCCATGCCGATCATGCGGCCACGGATGATTTGCCGCTGGTAAGTGACCACTTCGCTTGCGTCGAGGCGATAGCCAAGATTTCCGCCAAGTCCGGTGTTGAGCCCGTACACCGGTTGGCCGGCACTCAGACAGGATTCCACGACGCTGCGTTCGGCAGCGAGACGGGTCAGGGTGGCTGGCGCGAAGCCAAATCGATCCTGGCTGCCGGCCAGGTCCAGCAGGCGGCGCACATCGAAGGTGTCGCTGTCGAGCAGATGGTGTTGATCAGACTGCGCCATGGCCACCCACCCTACAGCCGCAGGTCGCTGGTCACCTGGCGCTGGCGCAGTTGTCTGGCAAACGCATGGCGCGCACGCAGCCGCGGATCGGTAAACACCTCGCCGATCGTCTCCCCCAGTACCATGGCCACGCCCAAAAGCGGCAACACCAGCATCAGGCCGGCCACGCCGGCCACCGCGCCACCTACAAAAATCATCAGCACGGTGAGCAGCGGGTGCAGACGCAGACTGCGTCCGATCGTCATCGGCATGAACACGAAATCATCCAGCAGCCGTACAAAAAGGAACAGGCCAATCGCGCTGTACGCGACCGTTGCGTCGCCAGGGTAGTCGGTGGCCGCCACCAGCACGACCACCAGGCATCCGAGCACCGAGCCAATGTAGGGAACCCAGGCCAGCACCGCCGTGATCAAGCCCAGCAGCAGCGGCGCCGAGACGCCTATCACCCACAAGCCGACGGCCAGACAGACGGCGTCAAGCAAGGTGAGCTTGATCAAGCCCTGGAAATACAGGCGGGCCGTCTGGTCCACCTGATCGAGCAGGTACAGGGTGCGCTCGAAAAACGCGTTGGGCACGGCCCGGCCCAGAAATTTCTTGAAGCGCCAGCCGTCGCGCAGAAAGAAGAAAGCCAGGAACGGCGCCAGCAACAGGGAGGGTAACCAGGCCGCTGCGGCGAAGGCAAAGTCGGCCAGGTACTTGCTGGCCAGCTTGTCGCCGAGCTCGCTGATCTGCTGCGTCAACTGCGTGCTCAGGTGTGCCTTGGCGGCCAGCGAAAAATTGCGCTCCAACCAGACCAGCGTTTCAACCACCAGACGCAGGCCACCCTCTATATAGAGGGTGCCAGAATCCTGCCACGAAGCCAGATGCGTTCCGACCCAGGGAAAAGTGAACAGGGCGACCAATACAGCCACCGCAAACGCCCCGGCACTGACCACGGCGGCCGAAACATCGCGTGACATGCCGCCCAGCACCAGGCGTTGCTGCAGCGGGAACAGCAGGTAATAGATGATCAGGCCGAACACGAAGGGCACGACCAGCCAGAGAATTTTCTGGAACAGGAAAAGCAACAGGCAGGTGCCCGCCAGGATCGCGCACCATGCGAGCGGACCGGAGCGGTAACCCGATTGCTGCATCACAGTCCCGACTCCATGCGGTGCGCCGTGCAGGCTGGATGTCTCATAACGGCCCGGTGTCGCCGCGCGACATGGTGCGCACGCGCGACGCGAGGTGGCGCGCCAACTGCATCGCGATCTTCGAGGCGATCAGGCCGTGCGACTGCATGAGGCCCAGGAAGTCCCCACGAAACAGCACGAGCAGTTTGCAGCTGTCCGCTGCACGCGCCTGCGCCGAGCGCGGCGCATCGTCGAGCAGGGCGAGTTCACCAAAGAAACTGCCGGCCGACAGGGTCGCCAGCGGACGCGTCTCCTGGCCCTGCTTGCAGATCACGACCTCGCCTTCCAGCACCACGTAGAAGGCTTCGCCCTGCACACCCTCGTCAAATATCACCTCGCGTGCCAGGTAGCTGCGCTCGTGCATGAAACCGTCGACCACGCGGATTTCGCGGCGGCTCAGGTCCGCGAACAACGCCATCTTTTTCAGGTCGCGCAAGCGCGCGGGCAGTTCACGTTTTCCAAAAAATTGCAGCATCGCGACGGCGTGGGGCGCAGGTTGATTTGCCCTGAATGGTAGCGCCAGAGGCCGCCACCTAGAATCCTTCTCCAGATGATCCAAGCGCACGCCCTGTCGACATTGTTGTCCGAGACGTCGCGGGCAGCACCTGCCTGGTGGTCTTTGCTGAAGATCGCGGCGGGTTCCGGCTTCGCGGCAGCGCCGTGAATCGCTGATGGGCCCGATCCTGGCTTTGGCCGTTGTCCTGCACGCCTGGGTCGGTTGGCGGCTGGCCCCTGCGCTGGCAGGCATTGCACCGGCGGGTACGCTGTTGTGGCTGACGCTGGCATTCTCCGCCGTGCTCATGCCCGTGGCATTCGTGATGCGGCGGCGGCACAAGGGGCCGGCGGCAATGCTGGTGACGTGGGCCGGCCTGCTCTGCATGGGCCTGTTTTCCACGCTGTTCGTGCTGACCGTGCTGCGCGACGCCCTGCTGGTGCTGGCATTGATCGTCGCCCTTGTGGGGTCGCTGGCCCAGGCCGAAACCGGTTGGCTCGGCCCACTGCAAAGCGGGAGCGCCCTGGCGGTGGTGGGTGTCAGCGTGCTGGCCACGCTATGGGGTTTCTGGGCGGCACGGCGCACCGCCGGCGTGGTGCGCGTGGACGTGCCGATTGCCGGATTGCCTGCTGCGCTGCACGGCTTTACCGTGGCCCAGATTTCGGACCTGCATGTGGGGCCGACCATCAAGGGCGCGTACGTGCAGCGCATCGTCGCGCGCGTGAATGCGCTTGGCGTGGACATGGTCGCCATCACCGGCGACCTGGTGGATGGCACCGTGGACGAATTGCGCCACCATGTCGCACCCCTGGCCGGGCTGCGCTCGCGCCATGGCACGTTCTTCGTGACCGGCAACCACGAGTACTACTCGGGTGCGCACGCCTGGATCACCGAGCTGCGCAGCATTGGCATCGATGTCTTGCTCAATGAACACCGGGTGCTGCAACACGACACAGGCCCCCAGGATGGCACTGGCACACCGGTGACGCTGGTGGTGGCCGGTGTGGCCGACTTCAGCGCCCACCATTACGACAAGTCGCATCGCAGCGACCCGGCAGCGGCGCTGGCCGGCGCACCCCCGTCCGGTGGCATGCGACTGCTGCTGGCGCACCAGCCGCGCAGTGCGCAGGCCGCCTCCGAAGCGGGGTTCGATTTGCAGATTTCCGGCCACACCCATGGCGGCCAGTTCTGGCCGTGGATGTATTTGGTGCGTTACCAGCAGCCGTTTACCGCGGGGCTGGGCAAGCTTGGCAACCTATGGGTCTACACCAACCGCGGCACCGGCTACTGGGGGCCGCCGAAGCGCTTTGGTGTGTCGTCGGAGATCACGCACCTGCGGCTGGTGACGGCGTAGACGAGGGCTGCATGGCCAGCTTTCGCAGGTTGCCGACCGCCGCGCCCGCCTGTTCTTTCAGGCGCATCAGGATGGCCATTTTTTCCATATCGCCAGGGTCGATGCCCTGCATCAGGCGGCCAAAACCGTCCAGCCGCGCGTCGCGGATCCAGCCGCGCAGGGCCTTGTCCTGCCCCCACTGGTGCTGGTTCGTCATGTGGACGAGCATGGCGCACGGGTAGTCGTCGAGGGTGTAGGGAAACGGAACCGTCGCGCACAGCCGGTTTTTCTCGGCGTCGTCGCCGTAGTGCGCCTCCACATAGGCGATCAGTGCGGCGCTGAACGCCGGCTGCGGCAGGCGCACGATCTGCAGCACGATCTTGCCGTCCTGGAAGATCGTCTGCGGCGCACGCGGCTCCACCGCCGACGCCGTGCAATTGACAAACAGCGTGGCGTCGGCCTGCACCGGCACCCGGCCCCGGTCGAGCTCCATGTGGTCCGCCTCCAGCGCACGGACGCGGCCCAGCCGGATGACATTGCGCACACCCCGCACCACGGCCACTTCACCCGGCGTCACGGTGGCCAGGTGGAACATGGACGGGACATGTCCGGGAAAGATGCGCAGCAGCGCCTTGCATGCCTCCAGCCGCAGGAACAGATCGGCCGTGGAAGTGGCCTTGGCAAACGCCTCCATCTGGTCGGCCTGGCTGCCGAAAACCTGGTTGAAGAAGGCCATTCCCGGTTGGGTCGTCTCCCGGTTGATGAGCCACGAGTCGCGCGGCACCACCCACTGAATCGCGTCGGGATCGGCACCTGCGTTGATCAACCAGATGATGGCGTCCATGGCCGTCTTGCCTGCGCCCAGGATGACGAACCGGCGCGGCCGGCAGGAGGCATCCGCATCACCGCCGCCGGCACCATGCCACAGCTGCGGCAACGCATTGGGTGGCACCAGTTGCACGCCGGATGCCACGCGAAAGCGCGGGCGCTGTGTGGAAGGCACCCTGGGGCCGAAGTAATTGGCATCCACCACTTTGCGGCGCACCGTGACCTGGATGCGCCGGCCCGACAGCAAGGACTCGAACTGGCCATCGCCAAGGTAGTTGCACATCGGGTAATACGCCACGCGGCCACTTGGCAATAAATGGTGGTTCATCACGCGGTCGAAATATCCGCACACCTCGGGGCCCGAGGCCAGCTCGTACAAGCCCTTGTTCAGTCCCATGGTGTCGAGGCGCCCACTGCCCAGCTCCGTGGAGTTGACGCCGTAAAAGGCGGAGGGCTGGTGCAGCGTGACAAAGGAGTAGGCGTCGTTCCAGTGCCCGCCGGGCTTGCCGTGGCGGTCCACGATGGTGACGTGGGCGTCGGGGTTCTCGCTGATCAGCGTGTCGGCAAAAGCCAGGCCGGCGGTGCCGCTGCCGATGACGAGGTAGTCGGTGGTGATGGTGTGGAGGTCGTGCATGGTGGTTGGGATTCTCGCCGGGCGCCAGCCTTCCACTGGCGTTCGCAGGCCCTAGTCGCCGCCGAAGAGCTTGCGAAAGGCGTTGGCGGCGTCGTCACCACCATCGTCCGCGGCTGCCGGCCGGCCTTTGGGATACTCCTCGGCGATGCGGTCTTCCCAATATGCCGCAGGATTGGGCGCCGCGCACAAGCGCCGGAAAACCTCCTGCGGCACCTGCTTGTAGGCCAGTACGGACTTGTTGTCCCAGGAAATCTCCAATTGGCGCGATTCGGGGTCCCAGTCCGCCTTGCGGATACGGCCGCTGGTAAAGGTTTTTGATGGCATGGCGGATGCTCCGGGGATCGGACAGCAATCCCCATGACGCGCAGTCTAGCGTCGCCACGCGCTGGCCCGGTTCCGGGTAAGCTTGCGGCCATGACCAAACCCAGACTGATCTATTTCGATGCCCCGGTAAGCCGCGGCGAAGAGTGCCGCCTGGCACTGCATATTGCCGGCATTGACTTTGACGACGTGCGCGTCAAGCCAGCCGACTGGCCGGCCATGAAGCCGCAGATGCCCTACGGCGCCATGCCCGTGCTCGAACTGCCGGGCAAGCCGGCGCTGGCGCACTCCAGCGCGATACTCGCGCTGATCGGCCGCCGCCACGGCCTGCACCCGACCGACGACTTCGAGGCAGCACAACACGAAGGCATGATGCAGCATGTGGAGGACATGCGCTGTGTCGTCGGCCCCACCCTGCGGCTCGGAGAGGCCGAGAAGAAGGCGGCGCGCGAGGCGCTGGTCGCCACTTACCTGCCCGCATGGGCCGGCGCGGCGGAACGCAATATTGCAGGCGGCCCTTTCTTTGCCGGTGCCAAGCTGCACGTAGTGGACATCAAGCTCTACATGGCGGTGCGCTGGTTCGCAGGCGGCAAAGTGGACCATATACCGGCCACGGTGTTCGACGCCTACCCGAAACTGATGGCGGTCCATGCAGCCGTGCGCGACCATGCCAGCGTGAAGGCCTGGAACGCAAAAGTCTGAGCCGCGAACCTGACCGGTCGCAGTTTCCCGTCGGCCGCGTTCGTCAACGGTCTGTCGCGGCGCCCGCCTCAGGCTGGCAGGGCGATGGAGCGGCCGGCATACCTGGGCCGCGCCAGTCCGGCGTGCGCCGCTGCCAGCGCCTGCACCCGCGGCAGCACCGAGGGCGCAAAAGGAGCGGCGCGCGGTCCGGACATGTCCACGTTGAGCAGCATCTGCTGGTTCGCGGCCAGCAGCACGTCGCTGCCTTCCAGGTGCAGCGTGTGGTAAACGTCCAGCCGCTTGGCATCCACACCCAGGATCTGGGTAAACACTTCAACACGCGCGCCCTGCTTCACCTCCAGCAGGTAGTTGATGTGCGACTCGAGCGTGAAGATCGAATGCCCGGTTGCCTTGCGCCCGGCTTCGTCCAGACCAAACAGATCCATCAGCCCGTCAGTGGCATTGCTGAATATCAACAGGTAATTGGCGTCGCGCAGATGGCCGTTGTAATCGGTCCATTCCGCCAGCACAGCGCCGCGCCACGAGATCAGCAATTCGCCCGCGCCTTCACTCATCGAGCGCCACGCCATGTTTGATCTTGGTGGCGCGGATCGCCGCCTGCACCGCCATCAGGCAATCGTCGCGATACCGTTCCAGCTCGGCGATGCTGTGTTTGCCGAGTTGCGCTGCGCTGCCCTCCACCACGGCGTCGATCAGGCCGTCGGTGAGTTCGGGCGCTTCCAGCTTGGTCCAGGGCAGCTTGAGCGCCGGGCCGAACTGCGCCATGAAGTGGCGCATGCCGGCGTCGCCGCCGGCCAGCGTATAGATCAGGAAACTGCCCATGAAGGACCAGCGGATGCCTGCGCCGTAACGGATCGCGTCGTCGATCTCGCCGGTCGTGGCCACACCATCGTTCACCAGATGCAGGGATTCGCGCCACATGGCTTCGAGCAGGCGGTCGGCGATGAAGCCGGGCACTTCCTTGCGCACATGCAGCGGCTTCATGCCGAGCGCCTTGTACACGCCGATGGCCGCCTGGATGGCATCGGGCGAGGTTTGCGCGCCGCCGACCACTTCGACCAGCGGCAGCAGGTAAACCGGGTTGAACG
>JANNDB010000164.1:0-6045 GCA_031387285.1 Betaproteobacteria bacterium
GAAGGAAATGCTCGATGCATTGGTCTGAGCAGCTGCGTTGTGGCGCCAGAGGAGCGCGCGGGTGAACAAGGTGATGGTGTTCATGCGGGCTGCCCGGGCTCTGCCTCGCGAAGACTTCCAGCAGGCGTTGCTCGCCCTGGCACGCGGTGGCATGGACGCGCCGCTCGGCGAAGAAGCCATCACGGTGAACCTGGTGCGTATGCCGCCGCAGAATCTGCCCTACCGCCCGCCGAGCGACCCCACCGCCGGGCAGACGCCAGAATACGACGCCATCGTCGAGATCTGGGGGCCCAGGAGCGGGCCAGAGATCGCCGGCGATCTGCGCCAGGCCATTGCGCACCGGGCTTGCGTGTTCCACGCGTACGCGGTGACAGCCACGCAGATCTATGACCGCCAGCCGTTCCCGCGCGGTCAGCCCTCCGATGGGATCAAGCTGATCGGCCGCTTGATGTTCCACGCCGACATGTCCGACTCCGCCGCGCGCAGAAGCTGGGGCCTGCATGCCGGCCTGGCCGCGCGGGTACACGTCGGCAGTGCCCTGTATGTGCAGAACTGGGTCGATCAAGCACTCGGCGAAGAGTGCCCGCCTGCGCGCGGGATGCCCATCATGCATTTCCCGACGGAGCGGGCGTTCTTCGAGCAGTTCGTGGACAGCCCGCGCGGCATGGAAGAGATCATCCAGGATACTTCGCACTTCGTCGCCGGCGGCCCGCGTTTCTACACCACCGAATACATAGTCCGCAGAGCAACATGACGGTCGACCTTCTGCAAACACCATGCCTGATTCAAATCCGTTAACAGCCACGCCGTTGGCGGCACATCTGACCGGGCTGACGCACCGTGTCCGAAAGGCCGCTCCCCCACTGTTCTGGGGCGGCGTGGCCATGCTCGCGCTGTCTGCGCTGACGCTGCTGCTGCCTGCCTTCGACAGCCGTACCCTTCTGGGCGTGAGTGTCTGGCTCAAGCCCTGGAAGTTCCAGTTCTCGCTCGGGGTTTACCTGCTGACTCTGGCCCTGATGATGGTCTGGCTGCCTGGCGCGTCCTTGCGCACGCGCGCCGCGCAGTTCGTGGTGTGGGGGGCTCTGCTCAGCGGCAGCTTCGAAATCGCCTACATCAGCCTGCAGGCGGCACAAGGGCTGCCCTCGCACTTCAACATCAGCACACGCTTCGCGGCTTTGATGTACCAGTTGATGGGCCTGGGTGCCGTGACGCTGACCAGCTGTGGCCTCGTGCTGGCCCTGCTGATTGCACGTTCAAGGGACTACGCCCTGCCCGCCCCCCTCAAACTGTCCATCGTGCTCGGGCTCGTGCTGACCTTTCTGCTCGGCACGGGGTTTGGCGCCTATCTGTCCTCCCAGATGAGTGGCCATTGGGTCGGAGGCATTCGCAGCGACGCCGGGGGACTGCCCGTCGTGAAGTGGTCACGCAGCGGCGGTGACCTGCGGGTAGCGCATTTCTTTGGAATTCACGCCATGCATTTCATCCCCGCCTGGGGCTTGGCTTTGCACGGTTTACGTCTGCCAGCGGCCCAGGCCCGGATCGCCATCTGGGCCTTTGCGGTCATCTATACCGTGTTCAGCAGCCTGACCTTCGTGCAGGCGCTGCGCCGCCAGCCGTTCGCGGTGTTCTAGCGCCCGGCAAAACGACACGCTGCGCCGCGGCGCTCAGACTTCGCGCTGTGGCCGACCCGGAACCGGCCAATCGAGGTGGAAGAATTTGCCCCGTGGCGCATCGGTGCGTTCGTAGGTGTGGGCGCCAAAATAATCGCGCTGACCTTGCAGAAGGTTTTGCGGCAGTACTGCGCTGCGGTAGGCATCGAAATACGAAAGCGCCGAACCCAGGGTGGGCACCGGCACCCCGTGGGTGACTGCGAGCGCAATCACGCTGCGCCAATGGGTCTGCGCGCCCTGCACGGATTGGTTGAAATACGGGTCGAGCAACAGGTTCCTCAAGCCCGGGTTGGCCGCATAGGCCTCGGTGATCTTCTGCAGGAATCCTGCCCGGATGATGCAGCCACCCCGGAATATCTGGGCAATTTCACCGAAATTGAGCTTCCATCCGTACTGCTTCTGCGCCGCCTCCATGAGTTGGAAGCCCTGGGCATACGAGCAGATCTTGGCGCAATACAGGGCGTCGCGCACGGCGTCTATCAGTTGTTGCCGGTTGCCGGTGAATGCGTCCGTGCGCGGGCCTTGCAAAATGCCGGCCGCCGCCACGCGCTCTTCCTTCATGGCAGACAGGTAGCGCGCAAACACCGCCTCGGCGATGGTCGGCGCGGCCACGCCTGACTCCAGTGCGGATACGGAAGTCCATAGGCCGGTCCCCTTGTTGCCCGCGGTGTCGAGCACCATGTCGACAAACGCGCGGCCTGTCACCGGATCGGACTGTTGCAATACCTCGGCGGAAATTTCAATCAGGAAGGAGTTCAGGATGCCGCGATTCCACCCGGCGAAGATGTCGCCGATCTCTGCCGCCGACAGGCCGAGCAGCTGGCGCAGCAGGTCGTAGCCCTCGCAGATCATCTGCATGTCGCCGTACTCGATGCCGTTGTGCACCATCTTCACGTAGTGCCCCGCACCGTTCTCGCCAATGTAGGCGGCGCAGGGCACGCCTCCCACGACCGGCTTGCCCGGGCTGGCACCCTTGAGCTCGGCCCCCGTGAGCGGGTCGACCTTGGCAGCAATCGCTTTCCAGATCGGCTCAATCTCCTGCCACGAAGTGAAATCGCCGCCGGGCATCAGGGCGGGTCCAAAGCGCGCGCCCTCTTCCCCGCCGGACACGCCAGAGCCGATGAAACGCAGGCCGCGCGCACGCAGTTCCTTCTCGCGTCGAATGGTGTCAAGCCAATGCGCGTTTCCACCGTCGATGACTATGTCACCTGGCTCAAACACCTGCGCGAGCTCGTTGATGACGGCATCGGTCGCAGCGCCGGCCTTGACCAGGATTACCGCCTTGCGGGGACGTTTGAGCGAAGCGGCGAACTCCGCGACAGTGGCGTAACCCGTCAGGGCGCCGGGTGTGTCGCGGTTTGATGCGACAAAATCCAGCGTCTTGGCGTGCGAGCGGTTGAATACGGAGATCGCAAAACCGTGGTCGGCGATGTTGAGCGCGAGGTTCTGGCCCATGACGGCAAGGCCGACGAGACCGATATCAGACATGGGCATGGTGAAGTGGTGTTGGCGCCGTCTCTCAGGCGCGGAATTTTTCTTTCGCCCGGCGGGCGAACTCATTGGTGTAGGTGCGCAGCGGGTCAATACGCTCGGCATTGAACGAGTTGTCGGTACGGCCCACCGCCCGTATGGCGGTACGTACGCCTTCATCGCTGATAAGGCCGTCTACCGCAAACGCCTCGCGCACCTTGTTGAAGGAAGCCAGGTACAGACCACGGTCCCCCAGAAGGTACGGGTCCGGAACCACCTTGATGATGTCGCTGGGGCCAGCCGTTTGCAACCATTTCAGCGCGTGTACCGTGCCATTCACCAGGGCCTGCACGGTATTGGGGTGGCGTTGCAGGAACTCCTGCGCCGCAAACAGGCTTGCGCCGGGCATGGCACCTCCAAAAACCTCCTGTGTCCCCTTCAGGGTGCGCGTATCGGCAATGAGCCGCAGTTCATTGCGGCTCTCCAGCATGCTGAGCACCGGCTCCGTGGCAATAATGGCGTCAATCTGCCCGGCACGCATGGCCGTCGCTGCAGCGGTGGCGCTGGGAAATTCCTGGAAGTGCACGTCCCCCATCGCGAGTCCGCCGCGGGCGAGAACGAGACTTGCCAGCATGGAAGCCAAGGGGACCGACGCCGGCAACCCGATCTTGCGGTTCCTGAGATCCGCCACCGATTTGAAGCCGGCCATCGTTCGCGTCGAGACGCCCAGGGCAATCTGGGGCGTCCGCCCCAGCAACACGAATCCGCGAACAACCGCGCCACGCGGTTGCCACTCGATAGTGTGGGCGAACGCGCCACCAACCACGTCGGCGAGACCGTCCGCGCCGACATGGCTGGGCCGGAGCTGGCCGCCCACATCGAGCACCTCCACTTCCAGTCCTTCGGCGCCAAAATACCCCAGGCGTTCGGCAATGGTGAGCGGCAGATACGCAAAGGTGGCCCGGCCTTCCACTGCGATGGACAGGCGCGGCTTCTCGGGTTTGCCCTGGGCTGGCGCACGCGCAGTGGCGAATCCGGCAGCCACCCAGGCACCGGCACGCACGAACTTACGTCGCTCTGACCCGAACGCTTGCATCGAACCCCACCCCATTGTTTTTGGTCTGCCGGTTGCCCGTGGGCCACCCCTGCAAGAGGCTACCAAACTGGCCGCATAAGCGCATCGGGAACATCCCGAGCGGGTTTTTACTTAGGGGTATTCACTGCCGCACCGGAAGCGGCGGCCGGGGCCGGGTCAGCGGTAGCCTGCAAACAGGATCGCCACGTTCACACCAAGCGCCAGCGTCCAGACGATGGAACGCGCATTCGCCTGGTCGGCCAGATACAACAGGATGTACACCACACGCAACACCACAAAGACTAGCGCCAGCACGTCCAGCCGCAGTTGCTGGGCGCCCAACTGGTGCGCGATCACCACGGCACCTATGAAAAACGGCAAGGCTTCGAAGCTGTTGGCCTGCGCCGCGTTCGCGCGCGCGCGCCAGTCCGCCTGTCGCGCCAACCAGGCGCGTGGGTCGTGGTTGTCATAACCACCCTTGTTGCGCGCCATGCCAAAACGCCCGGATTTGGCGATCCCTGCACACACGATCGGCAACAAGGCGGCGACCAGCACACACCAATACGCAACGCTCAATCCCTGGGATGCCATGAATACTCCTGTCTTGAAAATGCCAAGGGGAAAACGCGCCCGCTAACGCCGGTCTACCAGGGCGTGGGCAATCGTGCCGAGGTCCACGTACTCGAGTTCACTACCCACCGGCACGCCGCGCGCCAGCCGCGTGAATGGCAGACCGCGCTGGCGCAGCCCCTCGGCGATCACATGCGCGGTGGCTTCACCCTCGGCGGTGAAGTTGGTGGCCAGAATCACTTCGCTGACCACGCCGTCCCCGGCGCGCTCGAACAGTTCCTTCAGGCCGATCGCTCGTGGCCCGACGCCGTCAAGCGGACTGAGCTTGCCCATCAGGACGAAATAGAGACCCCGGTAGGCCCCTGTACGCTCTACCGCCGACTGGTCGGCAGGCGTTTCCACCACGCACAGACGGGTAGCGTCGCGCCGCGGATCGAGGCAGGTGGCGCACACCGCGGCTTCGGTGAAGGTATGGCAGCGCTCGCAATGCGCCACGGAACTTGCCGCGTGGGCCAGTGCCTGCGACAGCAGCTGGGCGCCTTCGCGGTCGTGCTGCAGTAGGTGGAAAGCCATCCGCGAGGCGGATTTCACGCCTACGCCGGGCAAGCGGCGCAAAGCCTGGATCAGGCCCTCCAGGGCGTTGGACTCAGCCACGCCGCTGCACACCCACCGTTGCTGCGTCGGGTGCACCCATTCAGAACGGCAGCTTCATGCCAGGGGGCAGGCCAGCGGTGAGCTTGCCCATTTTTTCCGCCGAGGTTTCCTCCGCCTTGCGTACTGCGGCATTAAAGGCGGCCGCCACCAGATCTTCCAGCATGTCCTTGTCATCCGCCAGCAGGCTCGGATCAATGGTCACCCGGCGCACGTCGTGTTTGCAGGTCATGAGCACCTTGACCAGACCGGCGCCGGATTCCCCCGTGACTTCGATGGAGCCCAGTTCGTCCTGGGCCTTTTTCAGGTTGTCCTGCATGGCCTGCGCCTGCTTCATCAGGCCGGCGAGTTGTCCTTTGTTGAACATGGTGATCCTTTGAATCGTTTAGCTACAGCGGTTTGATGCTGCCCGGGACGATTTTCGCCCCAAAATCCCGCATCATGGTTTGCACGAACGGGTCTTCAAAAATCACCCGCTCGGCCGCCAGCTGTTTCTCCGCTGCCGCCGCGGCATTGCGCCGGGCCGGGCAATCCGTGACCCGCCCGATTTCAACGGCCAGGCTCACGGCGTGACCGGCGGCTGTGAGCGCGCCGGCCAGCCGCTCGCGG
>JANNDB010000175.1:0-8990 GCA_031387285.1 Betaproteobacteria bacterium
TGGGTGCTGGTGCTGCCGGTCATGCTGTTTTCCTGCGGCCCGTTCTTTAGCACGGCGGCGCGTGAACTGGCCCAGGGGCGTATCGGGATGGACCTGCCGGTGGCGCTGGGAATCACCATCACCTTCGCCGTCAGCAGTGCCGGCACCTTTGCGCCGCAGGGCATGTTCGGGCGCGAGGTGTACTTCGACTCGCTCACCATGTTCGTCTTCTTCCTGCTCACCGGGCGCTGGCTGGAGATGAAGCTGCGCGATCGCACGGCAGGTGCGCTCGAGGCAGCCATCAACCGGCTGCCCGATTCCATCGAACGGCTGGGTCCGGACGGCAACTGGGACAGTGTGGCGCCCAGGCGGCTGCGCCCGGGCGATACCGTGCGCATTGTTGCGGGCCAGGCCTTTCCGGCCGATGGCGTGATCGTGTCCGGCCAGACCCGGGTTGACCAGTCCCTGCTGACTGGCGAATCCCGGCCCTTGCCCTGCACCGTTGGCAGCCCCGTGGTGGCAGGCAGCCACAACCTGGCTGCCGCCGTCGAGGTGCGGGTCGAACGCACCGGGGACGACACACGCTTCGCGCAAATCGTGGCCCTGATGCAGGAAGCTTCCGCCACCAAGCCGCGGCTGGCGGCCCTGGCCGACCGTCTCGCCCCCGCGTTCCTGGTGGCCGTGTTGCTGGCCGCTGCCGTGGCCTGTGGCCTGTGGTGGAGCCGCGACCCGGCCCATGCACTCATGGTCGCCGTTGCCGTGCTGATCGTCACCTGCCCCTGCGCCTTGTCCATCGCCACGCCGGCGGCCATGCTGGCGGGTGCGGGCAGCCTGGCGCGCGCGGGCGTGCTGGTGCGCCGCCTGCAGGCTTTCGAGAACCTCGCCAGCGTGGACAGCGTGGTGTTCGACAAAACCGGAACGCTCACCTGCGACACGCTGGGCCTGCAACTCGAGCGCGTGCGTCCGGGTGCCTCGGCGTCCACCGCCATCGCCATGGCGGCGGCGCTGGCAAGGCAGTCGCTGCATCCGGTGGCACGCGCACTGGTCCGGCTGGAAGCGGCAGACGGCGCGCCATCGCGCTGCGTGGCGTACGGCGTGCACGAACACAGCGGCCAAGGTCTGTCGGGCACGCTGACCTGCCTCGACGACCATGTTCCGGCACACCCGGCGCGTCTTGGCTCGGCCGCATTCTGCGGGCTGGCGCCAGACGCCGATGGCGACGGCAAGACGCATCTGTGTGACGGGCACGGCTGGCTGGCCTCGTTCTCTCACCGGCAGACACTGCGCACGGATGCCCTTGGCACCATCCGGGCATTGCAGCGGGACGGCCTGCAGGTGCATCTGCTGTCGGGGGACGCCAGCGCCGGCGTGCTGCAGGTCGCAGCGGGACTTGGTATCGGCGATATCCGCCATGGCTGCACGCCCGCCGGAAAGCTCGGCTACCTGTCAGACCTGCGCGCGCGCGGCCACCGGCTCGCCGTGGTCGGTGATGGGCTCAACGATGCCCCGGTGCTGGCTGCCGCCGACGCGTCCTTTGCATTCGGCAATGCCGTACCGCTGCTGCAGTCGCAAGCTGACTTCGTGGTGCCCGGCGAAGACCTGGCGCCGATCGCGCAGACGCTGCGCCTGGCACGCCGGACGATGCGTATCGTGCGCCAGAACCTGGCCTGGGCCCTGGTCTACAACCTCGCCTGCGTGCCGCTGGCGGTGCTGGGCTGGCTGCCGGCCTGGCTGGCCGGCCTGGGCATGGCGGCCAGTTCCCTGCTGGTCGTGCTCAACGCCCTGCGTCTGGCGCGCCCCCTTGCCCCACTGGAACCCTGATGGACATCCTGTACCTGCTCATCCCGCTCTCCGTGGCGCTGGTGTTTTTCATCCTGGCCGGCCTGTGGTGGGCCGTCGACCGTGGCCAGTTTGAAGACATCGAGCGCGAAGGCGAGCGCATCCTGGAGCAGCCCTGAACCAATGCAGCTGCCAGTTGACTTAAGTCAACTGACAGCCCCTGACGTCCCGCGAAACTCCCCGGCAACCGAGCACACCCACAAGGCGAACCATGATCTTTCCCAACACCCAGGCCACCGAATACAACGATACGGTCGTGCGCCAGTTCGCCATCATGACCGTGATCTGGGGCGTGGTCGGCATGCTGGTGGGCGTCATCATCGCCGCCCAGCTCACATGGCCGGAGCTCAACTTCGGCATCCCCTGGCTGAGTTACGGCCGGCTGCGCCCGCTGCACACCAACGCCGTGATATTTGCCTTCGGCGGCTGCGGCTTGTTCGCATCCGCCTACTACGTGGCACAACGCACCTGCCAGGTACGGTTGTTCGGCGACAAGCTTGCCGCATTCACGTTCTGGGGCTGGCAACTGGTGATCGTGGCAGCCGCCGTCTCGCTGCCGCTGGGCTACACGCAGGGCAAGGAATACGCCGAACTCGAATGGCCCATCGACATCCTGATCACGCTGGTCTGGGTCGCGTTCGCCGTCGTCTTCTTCGGCACCATCGGAACGCGCCGGGTGCGCCACATCTACGTCGCCAACTGGTTCTTCGGCGCCTTCATCCTGGCGGTGGCCTTGCTGCACCTGGTCAACAGCGCAGCGATCCCGGCCGGCTTCATGAAGTCCTATTCCGCCTATGCCGGCGTGCAGGACGCGATGGTGCAGTGGTGGTACGGCCACAACGCGGTCGGCTTCTTCCTCACGGCCGGATTCCTGGGAATGATGTATTACTTCATCCCCAAGCAGGCCGAGCGCCCGGTCTACAGCTACCGGCTCTCCATCGTCCACTTCTGGGCACTCATCTTCACCTACATGTGGGCCGGCCCGCACCACCTGCACTACACCGCCCTGCCCGACTGGACGCAGTCCCTTGGCATGGTGTTCTCGCTGATCCTGCTGGCGCCGAGCTGGGGCGGAATGATCAACGGCATCATGACGCTGTCGGGTGCCTGGCACAAACTGCGCGACGACCCGATCCTGCGCTTCCTGATCGTGTCGCTGTCGTTCTACGGCATGAGCACCTTCGAAGGCCCGATGATGTCCATCAAGACAGTCAACGCACTGAGCCACTACACCGACTGGACTGTGGGCCATGTGCACTCCGGTGCGCTGGGCTGGGTCGGCCTGGTGACGATGGGCAGCATGTACTACCTGATCCCGCGCCTGTTCGGCCAGAAGCAGATGCACAGCGTCAAGGCCATCGAGGTGCATTTCTGGATCGCCACCATCGGCATCGTGATCTATATCGCCGCCATGTGGATCGCCGGCGTGATGCAGGGCCTGATGTGGCGCGCGATCAACGCCGACGGCAGCCTGACCTACACGTTCGTGGAAAGCGTCAAGGCGACCTACCCCTTCTACGTGCTGCGGTTCCTGGGCGGTCTGTTGTACCTGAGCGGCATGCTGATCATGCTGTGGAACACGTTGATGACAGCGGTGGCTGGGCGCTCCGCGCCGGTCCAGATTCCCCACGCAGCCGCCCACGCCTGAAAGACAGGATCCACCATGGCCAATGAAAATTCCTCCTCCGGTCTTTCGCACGAACGCATCGAGACCAACAACTTCCTCATGATCGTGCTCATCCTGCTGGTGCTGCTGGTGGGTGGCCTGGTAGAGATCGTTCCGCTGTTCTTCCAGAAATCCACCACCGAGCCGGTCAAGGGCGTATTGCCCTACACCGCGCTGCAACTGGCGGGGCGCGATGTCTATGTGCGCGAAGGCTGCTACAACTGCCACTCGCAGATGATCCGGCCGTTCCGCTCCGAGACCCTGCGCTACGGGCACTACTCGGTCGCCGGCGAATCGGTGTATGACCACCCGTTCCAATGGGGGAGCAAACGCACCGGGCCCGACCTGGCGCGCGTAGGCGGCCGCTACAGCGACGAATGGCATCGCATCCACCTGGTGAACCCGCGCGACCTGGTGCCGGAATCCAACATGCCCGCCTACCCCTGGCTCGAGAAGACGCTGGTCGACGCGGATGCCCTGCCCGCGCACATGAAGGCCCTGCGCATCGTCGGCGTTCCGTACACCGATGCGCAGATTGCGTCGGCGACCGGCGAGGTCCGGGGCAAGACCGAACTCGATGCCACCATCGCCTACCTGCAGGTGCTGGGTCTGGCCATCAAATAGCGAATCAAGGAGTCCGAGATGGATATCAACACCCTGCGGTCGGTCACCACCGTGGTCAGCTTCCTGGTCTTCGTGGGCATCATGGCCTGGGCTTGGTCGAAGCGGCGCAGCGCCGACTTCGAGGAGGCTGCGAACCTGCCTTTTGTCCAGGACGCAACGGTACGGGGGAATCGCCATGAGTGACTTCACGAGCGGCTTCTGGTCGTACTACGTGGCCGTGCTGACCGTGGTCAGCGTATTGGCCTGTCTGCTGCTGCTCTGGTTCAGCGGCAAGGTGCGCGCCAGTCCAAGCGGCGACAACACGACCGGCCATGTCTGGGACGAGGACCTGCGCGAACTCAACAACCCGCTGCCGCGTTGGTGGGCATGGCTGTTCGTCATCACCATCGTGTTCGCGTTCGGCTATCTCGCGCTATACCCCGGCCTGGGAACCTATGCCGGCACGCTCGGCTGGTCTTCGCAAAAGGAGCATGCCGATGAAATGCTCGCCGGTGAGCAGGCGGTTGCCCCGCTGTACGCGCGCTTTGCCAGCATGGCCGTGGCAGACGTGGCCAGGCAACCGCCGGCTATGGCGATCGGTGAACGCCTGTTCATGAACAACTGCGCGCAATGCCACGGCTCGGACGCACGCGGCAGCAAGGGCTTCCCGAACCTGACCGACAACGACTGGCTGCATGGCGGCACCGCGGACAAGATCGTGGAGAGCATTACGCTGGGCCGTGTCGGCAACATGCCCCCCATGGCGGCTGCCGTCGGCACGCCGGCCGACATCAGCAACCTGGCCAACTATGTCTTGAGCCTCTCCGGCAGTCCCCATGATTCGCTCAAGGCAGGACTCGGGAAGTCCAAATTCACCGCATGCGCGGCCTGCCACGGACCCGCCGGCAAGGGCAACCCGGCACTGGGCGCACCGGACCTGAGCGACGACATCTGGCTGCACGGCTATGGCGAGAACGCGATCGTCGCCATGATCAACAACGGCAAGACCAACCAGATGCCGGCCCAGTCGGGCAAGCTGAGCGAGGTGCAGATCAAGGTGCTGGCGGCGTATGTCTGGGGCTTTTCCAATGCCCCGGCCACGGCGTCGCGCTGAGACCCCGGCACGCAGCATGGCCGATGGCAAATCCGCCCCGCGCAAGGTAATCCCGATCCGGGAAATCCCGGCGCAGCCTGCGGGCGAGCCGTCAGGCGAGAGCGCGAGCGAAACCGTATGGTTATACGAGGCGCACAAGACGATCTACCCGCGCAGCGTGAAAGGGCGTTACACCAACTGGCGCTGGGCCATGGTGTGGCTGACCCAGCTGGTGTTTTATGGCCTGCCCTGGCTGCAGTGGGGTGAGCGCCAGGCCATCCTGTTCGACCTCGGCGCGCGCCGCTTCTACATTTTCAATCTGGTCCTGTATCCGCAGGACTTCATCTACCTCACCGGCATTCTGGTGATCTCGGCCCTGTCGCTGTTCCTGTTCACGGCGGTGGCCGGACGGCTCTGGTGTGGATTCGCCTGCCCGCAGACCGTCTACACCGAGATGTTCCTGTGGATCGAGAAGCAGTTCGAAGGCGACCGTTCGGCACGGCTGCGGCGCGATGCGGCGTCCCTGTCCGTCGACAAACTGCTGCGCAAGGGCGGCAAACACCTGGCATGGCTCACGGTTGCCGGCTGGACCGGGTTCACGTTCGTCTCCTATTTCACGCCCTTGCGCGAGCTCGGCGGCGCTTTCGTGCAATGGCAGATGTCGTCATGGGAAGTGTTCTGGGCCATCTTCTACGCCGTCGCCACCTACGGCAACGCAGGGTTCCTGCGCGAGCAGGTCTGCAAGCACATGTGCCCGTACGCGCGCTTTCAAAGCGCCATGTTCGACCGCGACACGCTGATAGTGACCTACGACACCGCGCGCGGCGAACCGCGCGGCGCGCGTTCGCGCAGCGCCGATCCGGTGGCGCTCAAGCTGGGTGCCTGCGTTGACTGCACCCTGTGTGTGCAGGTCTGCCCGACCGGCATCGACATCCGCAAAGGCCTGCAATACGAATGCATCGGCTGCGGCGCCTGCGCCGACGTATGCGACTCGGTCATGGACCGCATGGGGTATGCACGCGGACTGGTGCGGTTTTCGACGCAGAACGCCATGGCCAAAAAGTGGAGTGCTGCCGAGACGCTGCGCCACGTCCTGCGTCCGCGGATCCTGATCTACACCGCCATCCTGGGTGCCATCGTGCTCGGCCTGGCCATCAGCCTGGCCCTGCGCACCCCGTTCAAGGTGGATGTGGTGCGCGACCGCGGCACGCTGGCGCGCATCGTGTCCGGCGGGCGCATAGAGAACGTCTACCGCCTGCAGATCATGAACGCCACCGAGTCCAGCCAGCACTACCGCATCACGGTACAGGGCCTGCGCGGCCTGGCCATCGATTCGGAGAGCACGATGGAAGTGGGCGCTACGCAGTCGCGCTGGGTTCCGGTGCGGGTGCAATTGCCCTATGAAGCCGCGGTTGCCGGCTCGCACCCCATCGGTTTCGACATCGAGGCGGTCGAGTCCGCCGAGCGCGTGCACGAGAAGTCCGTTTTCCTGGTACCGCGATAAGGAGCACCCCATGCAGTCCAAACAGTCTCAGCCTTGGTGGAAGTACGGTCATGTGTGGCTTGTGATTTCCGGCCCGGCGCTGGTCGTCGTTGCGAGCTTCATCACGCTCTACCTGGCCATCACCCGGCCTGATCCGCTGGTTGACCAAGACTACTACCGTAAGGGAATAGAGATCAACAAGACGCTGGGTGGGACGGCTGACAAGCTCGTGCCAGCTGAAGTCGGCCGTAACCACGCCGCCACCGGTGGTGTCGCCGCCGTGCCCAAAAAGTAAGGCGCCAGCCTGTGCAACTAACAGAAGGAGGGCGCGCATGAAGCTGCTGCAATGGATGCGTATCGCCTGGCCGGCCTTTCTTGTGGCGGGCATGCAGGTCATGGTCGTGTTCGCCATGATCGACCCACAGGACATGCACTGGTTCTTCTCGCATGCCCCACTGTCGCGCCAGGCGGCGTACACGCTTGCATTCTTCGTCTTCTGGATCTTCGCCATGTTCTCGAGCGCCCTCACGCTGATGCTCGCCCGGCCCGCAAATGAGGTGAACCAGGTCCCGCCCGCGGATGCCTGATCGCCAGCGCTCCGCGAATGGCGGACGCTTGACCCAGGTCAACGCCCGGTTTGCCGATTGGCGCACAGTCACCAGGCCCTAGCCAAGGAGCCCTTCATGCCAACCGTCGCCGAAGGCCCGATCACGCCCGACCTGCTGCGCAAGTTCGACGTCTCCGGGCCGCGTTACACCTCCTACCCGACCGCTGACCGCTTCGTCGAAGCCTTCGGGCCCGACGACTACAGCCAGGCGCTGCAGCAGCGCCATTCGGGCGTATCCGCGCTGCCACTCTCGGTGTACGTGCACATACCGTTCTGCCGCTCGCTCTGTTACTACTGCGCGTGCAACAAGATCATCACGCGCCACCCGGGGCGCGCCACTGCCTATCTGCACTACCTGGAGCGCGAGGTGGCACTGAATGTCGCCCACCTTGGCGTCGGCCAGCCGGTTTCCCAGCTGCACCTGGGCGGAGGCAGTCCGACCTTCCTTTCGGATGGCGAACTCCACGGGCTGATGGCGATGCTGCGGCGCAATTTCGACATGGCGCCCAGCGGGGAATACTCCATCGAAGTCGATCCGCGGACGGTCGACGCAGGACGTCTGCACAAGCTGTTCGAGCTGGGTTTCCGCCGCCTGAGTTTTGGCGTGCAGGACTTTGACGCCCGGGTACAGCAGGCGGTACACCGCATCCAGTCCACCGAGCAGGTCTTCCACCTGGTGGAGGTCGCGCGCCAGACCGGCTTTGAATCGATCAACGTCGACCTGATCTACGGTCTGCCGAAACAGGGCATCGAGTCGTTCGAGCGCACCCTGGACACGTTGCTGCAGCTGCGCCCAGACCGCGTGGCACTGTACGCCTACGCGCATCTGCCCGAGCGCTTCAAATCGCAGCGGCGCATCGCCATCGTTGATTTGCCGGGCGCCGAGGCCAAGCTGGCGATGCTCGCACGCTCACTGGCCAGGCTGCAGGACGCCGGGTATGTCTATGTCGGCATGGACCACTTCGCGTTGCCCGAGGATGCGCTGGCCGTCGCCAAACGCGAGGGCCGTCTGCACCGCAACTTTCAGGGCTACAGCACGCAGCCCGACCACGATCTGATCGGCCTTGGCGTATCCGCAATCGGGCGCGTAGGTGCCACCTACAACCAGAACGCCAAGACGCTGGACGAGTACTACGACGCCCTGGACCGCGGCCGCTTTCCGGTAGCGCGCGGGCTGGCGCTGGCGCGCGACGACCTGATCCGGCGTGCTGCCATCATGTCGTTGATGTGCCATGGCCAATTGCTGTATGAATCGCTCGACCTGGCTTTCCTGATCGACTCGGCGAGCTACTTTGCGCCGGAACTCGAGGCCTTGGCCGAACTGCGCGAGCGTGGCATGGTCGAGGTCGATGCGGAGGGTATCCAGGTGACGGCGCTGGGATGGTTCTTCGTGCGCGCAGTGGCCATGGTGTTCGACCGGCACCTGCAAAGCGACCGCAACCGCGCGCGCTTTTCGCGCATCATCTGAATCGCGCACTGCATGTCTACTGCCCTGGCTGCTACTGCTCTGCTGATGGGACTCGCAGGCGGGCCGCATTGTGTAGCCATGTGCGGCGCGGCGTGCGCCGGCATCGGCCAGGCCGCAGGGGAACGCCGCAACAGCGCCATATGGGCCTTCCAGGCGGGGCGGGTGGCGGGTTACTCGGTGCTCGGTGCCTTGTCCGCCGCGTCCATTCAGGGGCTGGGCTGGCTGACAACGCAGTCGGCCGCACTGCGTCCG
>JANNDB010000191.1:0-2726 GCA_031387285.1 Betaproteobacteria bacterium
ACCTCGCCACGTGTCATGACCCACACGTCCGCGCTGCTGCCGCCACGCTGCATCGTGGCGATCTCGGCGTTGGCCATGGCCACCCGTGCCAGGCCGCCCGGCAGGACCTGCCACGAGCGTTCGCCATTGCACACTGCGAAGACGCGCAGCATGGTCGAGCGAGGCAGCAGTCGGCCGCCATCGGCGCCGGCGCCGCCGTCGCGCTGCCAGGTTGGCAGTTGGGACAGCGGCAGATAGGCCTGGATGGTGTGGTCGTCGCCCTGGCGTGCAATGCGCCCGGCCCATTCATCGAGTTCGCGCGTGGCAAGGTCGCGCCCGAGCGCCGCGTCGAAATTTCCGTGTTGCAGTGTGCCGGGATAGGTTGGCTTGATGGCGCACTCCGCCAGACGCGGCAACGCCGCTTCCATCGCGCTGCGCTCTCCGCACCACCAGGTGGGCAGCGCCGGCATGCGCAAGTCCTCGCCTAGCAGGTGGCGCGCCACTGCAGGCAGAAAGCCGAGCAGTGCCGGCGACTCCAAAAAATCGGAACCCGGTGCGTTGGCCACCAGCAAGTTGCCGGCGCGCACCGCCTGCAGCAGGCCGGGAACGCCAAGTGTCGAATCGGGCCGCAGTTCGAGCGGATCGAGGAACTCGTCGTCCATGCGCTTGAGCAGGGTGTGAATCGGCACCAGACCCTTGAGCGTCTTGAGGTACAGCCGTTGGTCGCGCACCAGCATGTCCCCGCCTTCGACGAGTGTCAGGCCGAGGTAACGCGCCAGATAGGCGTGCTCAAAATAGGTTTCGTTGTACGGCCCCGGCGTGAGCAGGGCAATGTGCGAATCCTGCCCGCCCGGACTCACGGCGCGCAGGTTGTCCATCAGCGCACGGTAGGCGCCGGCAACCCGCTGCACATGCATGTTGGAGAACGCCTTGGGAAACAGGCGCGAGACCGCCAGCCGGTTTTCCAGCAGATAGCCCAGGCCTGAGGGGGCCTGCGTACGTTGCGATACCAGCCACCAGTTGCCGTCCGGCCCCCGCGCCAGATCAAAAGCGGCGATGTGCAAATGGGTGCCACCCGGCGGGCGCACGCCGTGCATCGCGCGCAGATAACCTGGATGGCCATGTACCAGTGCCGGCGGCAACAGCCCGCGTGCGAGCAACTCCTGCGGGCCGTACACGTCGTTCATCACCTGGTCGAGCAAGCGCACGCGCTGCAGCACCCCGGCCTCGATCTGCTGCCAGCTTTCGGGGGTGATGATGAGCGGGAAAAGGTCCAGCGACCAGGGCCGTTGGGGGCCACCGCTGTCGGCATACACGTTGTAGGTGACGCCGTTGTCCCGGATCTGGCGCTCCAGGCTTTGCGCACGCTGGTCCAGTTCGGTGGCGCCGCCGGCCTGAAGGTTGGAAAAAAATTCCTCCCAGTGGGCGGCCAGCGGGCCGGGCAGGCTTGCGTCAGGCGCCACCACGGCTGCATGCAACTCGTCGAAGTGTCCGACGGCGGCTGGCACGGCAGCCAGTTCCTGCGGCGTCGGCAACGGTTGGGCGTTTTGCATGCAGGCAGGATAACTGAGGGAAACGCGTGCCCGCAGCCTCCTCAAAGCGCGTGGCGCAAATCCAACGTGAAGGGGAACTCCCGGCTGGCAGCCACCTGGATGGTGGCGGGGGGCACGACGATCTTGCCCGGCGTGTGACCCATGGGCACGAAGCGCGACAGTCGCCGGCTCTCGGCCTCGTAGGCGTTGACCGGGAAGCTCTCATAGGCCAGGCCACCCGGATGGGCCACGTGGTATTGGCAGCCGCCGACGGAACGCCGCATCCATGTATCGACGATGTCGAACACCAGCGGCACATGGGTGCCGATCGACGGGTGCAGGGCCGACGGCGGACTCCAGGCCTTGTAACGCACCCCCGCCACGTACGCCCCGGCGGTGCCGGTGGGCTGCAAGGGCAGGGCGCGGCCATTGCAGGTGACGACGTAACGGCTCTCGTTGAAGCCGCTCACCGCCACCTCGACACGCTCCAGCGAAGAATCGACGTAGCGCGCAGTGCCACCGGGCGCGCCTTCCTCGCCCATCACGTGCCAGGGCTCCAGTGCATTGCGCAGCGTGAGTTCAATCCCGGCTGAACGTACGCTGCCCAACAGCGGAAAGCGGAACTCCAGGTGCGGCGCGAACCAGGCTTCGTCAAACGCGAAACCGGCCTCCCGCATATCGCTGATGATGTCGGCAAAGTCCATCTGGATGAAGGTCGGCAACAGGAAGCGGTCGTGCAGGCCCGTGCCCCAGCGGCTTGCAGGGGCGTTGTAGGGCGTCGTCCAGAAGCGTGCCACCATGGCGCGCAACAGCAGTTGCTGGGCGATGCTCATGCGGGCGTGTGGCGGCATCTCGAAGGCCCGCAGTTCGAGCAGGCCGAGGCGACCGGTGGCCGAATCCGGCGAATACATCTTGTCGATGGAGAACTCGCTGCGGTGCGTGTTGCCGGTGACGTCGATCAGGATGTTGCGCAAGCTGCGATCGACCAGCCAGGGCGGCATGGACTGGCCGAATTTTTCGCGGTTGCGCTGGATCTCCTGGAGCGCGATTTCCAGCTCGTAGAGCTGGTCGTTGCGCGCTTCATCCACACGCGGCGCCTGGCTGGTCGGCCCGACAAACATGCCGCTGAACAGGTAACTCAGGCTGGGGTGGTTGTGCCAGTACAGCAGCAGGCTCGCGAGCAGTTCGGGCCGGCGCAGGAACGGGCTGTCGGCC
>JANNDB010000216.1:0-2125 GCA_031387285.1 Betaproteobacteria bacterium
GGCAGCCTGGGCCGGACGGCCCCGGCGCTTCAAGGCCACGCCGCGCGCCGCCTAGCGCAAGCCGGCCAGTTCCCGCGTCAGCACACCGGCGTCCACCGCACGGCAGCCAGAGGCGTTCTGCCCTGACCAGATCGGCGAGAAATCGCCGCTCCCCGCGGCCTCGGCGGCGGCGCGAAGGGGTGCAAGCGCCGCGCCGGCCAGCGGAAAGGCTGGCACCAGCGCGCCCATGGGCCCCTGCTCCTGCATCACGCGGTTCATGATGCCGCGGGCGGGCCGGCCGGTAAACAGATTGGTCAACGCGGTGTGGCCACTGGCCGGACTGGACAGGGCCGCACGGTGTACGGTGCTGGTCGTCGCCTGCGGACACAGCAGGTAAGCCGTACCCACCTGCACACCGGCTGCGCCAAGGGCCATGGCGGCCGCCACACCACGCGCATCGGCGATGCCCCCGGCGGCAAGCACCGGTACGTGCAATTTCCGGGTCAATTGCGGCAACAGCGCCATGGTGCCTATCTGCGTGCTCAGGTCGGTGCCGAGAAACATGCCGCGGGGGCCACCGGCCTCCAGGCCCTGGGCGATCACCGCATCCACCCCCTGCTCCTGCAGCCACAGACCCTCTTCCAGTGTGGTGGCAGACGAGAGGACTTTCGCGCCCCAGCTGCGTACCTGCGCCAGCAGTTCAGGCGCCGGCAGGCCGAAGTGGAAGCTCACGACAGCAGGCTTGAACTCGGCCAGTAGCGCTGCGACCGGTTCGCTGAAGGGTTCCCGCCCGCCCGCTGCAGGCGCCGCAGAGGGTTCGACACCCAGCTCCTGGTAATAGGGCAGCAGGCTCGCGCGCCAGGCGGCTTCGCGCGCGGCGTCCGGCTGTGGCGGTGTGTGGCAGAAGAAGTTGACGTTGAACGGCGCATGTGGCGCTCCCTGGCGCATACGCTCTAGCTCCGCGCGCATGGCAGCAGCGCTGAGCATTGCGCACGGCAACGAGCCCATGCCACCTGCCAATGCGACGGCCAGCGCCAATTCCGCGCCCTGCACGCCAGCCATCGGGGCCTGCACGATGGGCAGGCGCGTTCCAAAAAGCGCGGCGATCGTTCCCACGCTGCAGGGTGCTAGTTGCTGGCAGCCTTGGCCGGCGGCCTGGCGGCGGCGGTCGGTGGTGCTGGCGCTGCGGTTACCGGGATGCCCAGGTGCGCCGCTACCGCCAGCTCCATTGCCTTGATCTTCGGATCGATCATGGGGCGGGTTTCGGCAACCAGCTTGTCAGACAGGGCCTTTTGCATTTCCCCGCCGAGTTGCAGGTATTTGCGGTTCACTGGCGACTCGATGATGGCCACCAACTGCTTGAGTTCGTCTTCGGTGAACTTCTCTTCCATCACGGTGCCAATCGTCGATGGCGCCAGCTTCACCGCGCGCTCGCGCACTATGGGCACGGCTTCATCCACGTATTTCTTCAGGTCGCCCTGCACGTCCTTGGCAATCGCCTCGCGCTTGTCAGGCGGAATGCGCGACTGCAACACCATGTTCGCCCTTTGCATAGCCAGCGCGGCGGGTTGCTCGGCCATGGCACGTGCCACGCCCTCAATGGACGCTTGCTGCAGCTGCAGGATTTTGGCGATCAACTCCTTCTTGGCCGGCGTGCTTTGCGCCAAGGCGACCGTGGACACCAGCAGCAAGGCCAGTGCAAACATCTTCTTCATCGGGCTCCCTCCAGCAAATGGGCATCTGCGCACAGCGGAAATCACAGCAGCAGTCCCGCGCGTATTATCCCCCGGTGAGCTTTTTCCCAACCGTATCCGGGGCCATCGCCCCACAAGAAAGCGCCGGGCCGCTCCCAAGTTTTCTTGCACCCCCTCGGCGGGCCTGGCGAAGCCAGGGCTGGGGGCGCGCATGACCCTGCAGATCGTGGTCCAGCGGCTGGTCGTTGCCGGCACCTGCCTGATTCGCGACCTGGACATCACGGTCGCGCCGGGCCAGATCCACACGGTGATGGGACCCAGCGGATCGGGCAAGTCCAGCCTGCTCGCCGCCGTCTGCGGCACGCTCGACCCGCGCCTGCAGTTCGTTGGCAGCGTCGTGCTCCAAGGCCGGCGACTCGATGCGCTGCCAACCGAGGCGCGCCGTGTCGGCA
>JANNDB010000236.1:0-4896 GCA_031387285.1 Betaproteobacteria bacterium
CCGCACCGCCAGGTGAGCGCCTTGTTCAAGTCCAGTCCGGAGCTGTTCTACACCACGGGCGACCGCGGGCACTGGGTGGTGGGGCGGGCCGACATCGCGCGCGACATGCTGCGCCAGCCCGACAAGTTCTCCAGCGATCCCCTGCACAACGCTGCCAACCGGCGCAACCCGCCGACCCTGCCCAACCAGTGCGACCCACCCCTGCACACCGCGTTGCGGCGCATCATCAACCCCTTCTTTTCACCGGCCGGGGTGCAGAAGATGGAGTCGGAGATCCGCGAGCTCGCGGTGCGCCTGATCGAAGGCGTTGCCGGCCGCGGCCATTGCGAGTTCGTGGGCGAGATTGCACAGCGCTTTCCGGTCGAACTGTTCCTGCGCATGGCGAACGCGCCCATGGCGCACCGCGAAATGCTGGTCGACAAGGTGGACCGGTTTACCCGCGCGCCCGACATCACGCAGCGCTTGGCAGGACTGGCCGAGCTGGGCGTGTACCTGAAGGACCTTATCGCCGAACGGGAGCGGGCCCCGGGCGACGATCTGGTCAGCCTGGCCATCCACGGCACGGTGCAGGGGGAGGCGCTCAGCGCGGACCAGAAGCTGGGCATGGTGACGCTGCTGTTTCTGGGCGGGCTGGACACCGTCACTGCCATGCTGTCGTTCATCCTCGCCTATCTCGGGCAGCATCCCCAGCAGTACCAGTTCCTGGTGGAGGATCCGACGCGGATCGGCAACGCCCTGGAAGAATTGATGCGGGTGCATGGGGTGGCTGGCACCGAACGCGGCGTGACGGCCGACATGCACTATGCCGGCGTCGAATTCAAGGCCGGTGACCGGCTGGTGTTCTTCCCGCACGTGTACGGGCTGGATGAACAGATGATCGAGGACCCGCTGCGTGTTGACTTCGAGCGCCCGGTGAGCAGCCACCTGGTGTTCGGCTCCGGCCCGCACCGCTGCGTCGGGTCCCATCTGGCGCGACTGGAGATGCGGGTTTTCGTCGAGGAGTGGGTCAAGCGTGTGCCGCAGTTCAGCGTGCAGGTACAGGGGGATCTGCCGACGCGCGGCGGCTTGGTCTGGTCCCCGGTCGCCGTGCCACTGGCCTGGCCGCTTGCGGTGGCTCCCGCTGCTGGAGCCGGCGCATGATGCGCATCGTTGTGGATCGCGAAGTCTGCGCAGGCCATGCGCTGTGTGCGGCCCGGGCACCCGATGTGTACCGCCTGGACGCCGAAGGCTATTGCTGCTCCGACGGAACACTGGTGCCGGAGCACCTGATGGAGCAGGCCCGTCTGGGGGCGCGGCATTGCCCGGAAGCCTCGATCATGCTCGTCGATGACGGGGCAGCGCCCGCCGGCGTCGCGCCATGACGCACCCCACCATCACCTTCGTGGATGCCGACGGAAACCGCCACACCGTTGCGGCCGCGCCGGGTCAATCCGTCATGCAGGCTGCGATTGACAACAACGTGACAGGAATTCTTGCCGATTGCGGCGGCTGCTGCTCCTGCGCAACCTGCCACTGTTATGTGGGATCGGCCTGGGTCGGCATGTTTGCGCCGGCCTCGCCGGAAGAGGCCGAACTGGTGTCCTACGCGTTCGACCCGCTGCCTGCGAGCCGCCTGTCATGCCAGCTGGTATTGACGAATGCGCATGACGGAATCGAAATCGGCCTGCCAAGAAGGCAGATCTGACCGCGCTGGGTGTCAGGCCAGGGCCGGCGCGCCCGTGGCCGGCACGGCCGTTGTCATGACCGTTCGACCGGTACAAAGCGCGGCAAGGCCACGCCGAGTTGCGGCAGATCGTCCCATACCACCTGCACCGGCATGCCGACCCGCAGCGCGTCCAGTGCCACTTCGACCACATTGCTGACCAGCCGCGCGCCGCCTGCGCCTTCCAGCGTGATGACCGCCGGCACATAGGGCAGATGCCCCTCCATGGCGGGCAGGATGGCCCGCGCGACGATGGTGTACGAATACACCTCGCCATGCCCGCTCAGCACCGTCCATTCAATACCCTGCGCCTGGCAGCAGGGGCAGAAAGGTGTGGGGGGCATGCGGAAGGTACCGCAGGCAGCGCAACGCGCTGCCACCAGTTCATGGCGCGCCGTCGCATCCCAGAAAGGCTGGGTCCAGGCGTTGGTCGCGAGTTTGAACAGTTCCGGAGGAGGGCGCCTGGCTATCGACATGGTGGGTGCAGCAGCAGCTTAGCCGTTGGCCAGTATCAGGCCGCTTACCGGCACTATGGAGGGGCCGCCCGTGACCAGCGCCAGTTGCGCGTGCGCCACCTGATTGGCGGCAGTCCCGCGCAGCTGCTCAACGGCCTCGCGTACATGGGTCATTCCCCACACGTAGCCACAGGAGAGTTGTCCGCCGTCGGTGTTGACCGGCAGGCTCCCGCCGTGCAGCCGGATCGCGCCGCTGCGCACGAAGGCGCCGCCTTCGCCCTTGTCGCAGAAACCGTAGTCTTCAAGTTGCATGATCACCTGGGATGTGAAGTGGTCGTAGATCTGGGCCGTGTCTATATCCTTGGGCTCCACACCGGCGGCGGCGTACAGGCGCCGCGCCACCACCGCATGGCCGGACGAGGCAAAACTTTCGTCCGGCATGTTCATCCAGTAGATGGAGCGGCCCCAGTCACGACTGCCCCCGTGGTTGCTCGCCAGCACGCGCACCGGCTTGTGGCGCAGGTCGCGCGCGCGCTCCAGCGAGGTGACGATGACGGCGATGGCCCCGTCGTTTTCCAGGCAGAAGTCGTACAGGCAGTGCGGATCGGCCAGCATGGGTGCGCTGAAGTAGTCTTCGCGCGTCAACGGCTTGCGCAGCGTCGCGTTCGGATTGCTCACGGCGTTGGCGCGCGTGGACAGCGCCACTTCGGCAAAGTCTTCCCGCGTCGTGCCGTAGAGATGCATGTGCCGGCGTGCCAGCAGCGCAAACATGTGGCCTGGTCCGACCAGACCGGATGCGGAGAAAAACGCGTTCTCGGGTGTCGCCGGGTAGGCCGATGTGATGGCGCCAAAGCGCTGCGCGCCCTGCTGGTTGGCGCCGACACACACCACCACCTCGGCCTGCCCGCTCACGATGGCCGCTGCCGCGAGCCCGATGGCACCGGCCGAGCCGCCACCGGTGCCCGTCAGCGTCGCGCTGAACCGGATCTCGGGAATGCCCAGCATCTCGGTCAGCATCGGCGTGTCGAAACCGCCGGCGAAATACGCAAAGCCGTCGATGTCGCGCACGTTCAGGCCGGCGTCCTGCGTGGCCGCCAGGATCGACTTGCCGACCAGTTCATCCAGCGTCTGTGGCGCCGATGCGCCGCGACGGTAGTAGGGCGTGGCCCCGAGCCCGACGATGGCGGTCTTGTCGCGCATCAGTCTTGGCGCGCGATGCGCCGTCTCATCCGGTCAATCCGCCGGCCTTGATCAGGCTGCGGGCGATCACCAGCTTCTGGTTTTCGGAGGCGCCCTCGTAGATGCGCATGGGCCGGGCTTCGCGGTACAACTGTTCGATGATGTTGCCGCGTGTCACGCCCTGGCCACCGAGTAACTGCACGGCGCGGTCCACCACGCGGCCGGCCGCCTCGCTGCCGGCGAGTTTGGCCATGCATGCCTGGTAGGCTCCGCGCTCGCCGCGCACGTCATGGGACCAGGCCGCCCGGTACACCAGCAGCGCCGCCCCTTCGATGTCGGTCGCCATGTCGGCCAGTGCCATCTGCACGCCGTCGAGCGAATCCATGGCCTTTCCGAACAGCTGGCGCTGGCCGGTATGGCGCAGCGTTTCCGTCAGCGCGCGGCGCGCCAGCCCGACGGCGGCGCCACCCACCGAAGGCCGGAAGATATCAAATGCCGCCATCGCGGCCTTGAAACCCTGGCCCGGCTCGCCGACCCTGTTGGCCACCGGAACGCGGCAGTTGGTGAAGGAGATGCCCGCACCCTGGTGCGGCGCGATGTATTCGATCGCTTCGCCAATCTCCAGGCCCGCCGTGGCGGCGTCGACGATGAACATCGACAGGCCGCGCGCGCCGGGCGCCTCGCCGGTGCGCGCCACCACCAGGTAGTGGTCGGCGATGCCGGCGTTGGTGATGTGGGTCTTGGCACCGTTCAGGATGTAGTGGTCGCCGTCCAGCCGTGCCTCGGTGGTCATCGACGCGACGTCCGAGCCGGTGGCCGGTTCGGTCAGGGCAAAGGCGGCGATCCGCTCGCCGCGCCGGCACGGCTCCAGGTAGCGCTCGCACAGTGCCGGGCTGCCAAAGCGGCGCAGCGCGAGCGTGCCGATGCCTTGCATGGCGAACACCGCGTCGGCCAGCGCGTGCTGGTAGGTGAGGCCCTCGCGGATCAGGCAGACCGACCGTACATCGAAGGGGGTGTCGCCCTGCGGTACCACGTAGTCCAGCAGCCCGGCAGCGCCAAAGCTGCGCACCATGGCGCGGCATTCGTCCTGCATGGTGGCGTAGGTCTTGCCGTGGTTTTCCAGATTCCAGGCGCATACCCGCTGGGCCAGCGCGTGGTGGCTGGCATCAAAAAAAGGCCAGGGCCAGAGGGCCCAGTCGAGTGCTTGCGGGGTGTCGTTCATTGGCTCGGCGCGCGCGGCGCGCCCTGAAAATTCGGGTCGTAGCGGGTGCCGGCGGCGGCCCCGATCGGCAGCAAGGCTTCCAGCCCCGCGCGTTCGTGCTGCGTCAGCGTGATGGCGGTCGCGCCGACGTTTTCTTCCAGGTATTTGATGCGTTTGGTGCCGGGGATGGGGATGATCTGCTGCTCCCGGCCCATGATCCAGGCCAGCGCAATCTGACCGCGCGTGCAGGTCTTGGCCGCGCACAGGTCGTCGAGTTTTTCCAGCAGCGCGCGGTTGCGCTCGAAGTTCTCGGCGTGAAAGCGTGGCGAGGACAGGCGGAAGTCGTCTGCCGCGAGCGC
>JANNDB010000240.1:0-3331 GCA_031387285.1 Betaproteobacteria bacterium
GAAGGAGACCATCGGCGAGATCACGGCGGCCGCGCAGGTCATGCGCGAGTTCTCCACCAAGGTGCACGTGGCCGACAAGACGCATCTGGTGGACATCGTTGGCACCGGCGGCGATGGTTCGCACACCTTCAACATTTCCACCTGCTCCATGTTTGTTGCGGCGGCGGCCGGCGCAAAGGTCAGCAAACACGGAGGACGCAGCGTCAGCAGCAAGAGCGGCAGCGCCGACGTGATGGAGGCCCTGGGCGTCAACATCCACCTCACCCCCGCTGCCATAGCCCAGTGCATTGCCCATGTCGGGGTGGGTTTCATGTTCGCCCCGAACCACCATCCGGCGATGAAGAATGTCGCTCCCGTGCGCAAGGAACTCGGCATCAAGACCATCTTCAACCTGCTCGGGCCGTTGACCAATCCGGCCGGCGCGCCCAACATCCTGATGGGGGTTTTCCATCCCGATCTGGTGGGCATCCAGGTGCGTGCCCTGCAGCGTCTGGGCACCGAACACGCCGTGGTGGTCTACGGCAAGGACGGCATGGACGAGGTCAGCCTGGGTGCGGCCACCATGGTGGGTGAGCTGCGCGATGGCGAGATCACCGAATATGAAATCCATCCGGAGGACTTCGGCATGGTGATGGCAAGTAACCGCGCGCTCAAGGTCGAGACGGCCGAACAGTCCAAGGCGATGTTGCTCGGGGTTCTGGACAACCAGCCAGGTGCTGCCAAGGACATCGTCATCCTCAACGCCGGCGCAGGCCTGTACGCGGCCAATGTCTGCGCGACCATGCGTGAAGGTTTTGAGCGTGCCCGCGCGGCGATAGAATCCGGCGCGGCCAAGGCCAAGCTGGCACAGCTCGTGGCAGCGAGCCAGGCCGCCTGAGCCGTCGTCAGGCGCGTACTACCGCGCCTGCACGCGAATCGAAGCCGACATAGACCGTTTCGCCGGCTTTCAGGTCGCGGTCGACATCGCTGTCGATGATGAGCATGTCGCCGAACTCGGTGAGCACGTTGTGCTCCAGATGGGTGCCCAGGTAAGCGGTCTTGCTGAGTGTTCCCGCAATGCTGGGTGTGGCGGGCGCGGCGCGCTGCAAGCTCAAGCGTTGTGGCCGCACGGCGAACAGCGCTGCGCCGCTCACATTGTTGCTTCCATGCAGGGGCAGTCGCAGGCTGCCGGCTTCGAACACCTGGGCCCCGCCGTCTGCCACCACACGCCCGGTGATGAGGTTCGCGTCGCCGATGAAATCGGCCAGAAAGCGGTCTGCCGGGCGTTCATACAGCTCGCGCGGGGAGCCGATCTGCGCGATACGCGCGTTCGACATCACGATTACACGGTCCGATACGGCCAGGGCCTCCGACTGGTCGTGCGTGACGTACACAACGGTCAAGCCAAGCGACTGTTGCAGCCCGCGGATATCGTCGCGCACCTTGCGGCGCAACTTGGCGTCCAGATTGGAGAGCGGCTCGTCGAACAGCAGCACCTGCGGCTCCAGCACCAGCGCGCGCGCCACCGCGACGCGTTGTTGCTGGCCGCCTGAAAGTTCAGAGGGCAGGCGCACCTCGAGTTCGGAAAGGCCGACGAGTGCCAGCTTCTCGCGCGCCTGTACCCGCGCCGGCTCCTTGGCCATGCCGCCGGCCTGCAGCCCGTAGGCGACGTTGTCGATCACGTTGAGGTGCGGAAACAGGGCGTAGGACTGGAACACCATGCTCACGTCGCGTTCGGACGCGGCCAGCCGGGTCACATCCTTCCCGCCGATCAGCACGCGCCCGCCGGTGGCGGAGTCGAGCCCCGCGATCATGCGCAGCGTGGTGGTCTTGCCACAACCCGAGGGACCCAGCAAGGTGACCAGCGTGCCGGCCTCGACCGTGAAGCTGACCGAATCGACGGCCGTGAAGTCGCCAAACTTCTTGCTGACGTTTTCGAAAACGACGTTGGCTGCCTGCACTGCCATCAATGTGCTCCTGGAATGAGATTGGAGGCTTCCCCGGTGCGGCGGCCCAGCTTGCGCTCGCCGACGCCGATCTTGATGACACCGATCACCAGCAGCATGAAGATGATGAGCAGCGTCGAATACGCTATGGCCAGGGCGTACTCGCCGACTTCGACGCGGCCGACGATATAGGCGGTCGCCATGTTGTATTGCGCACTGACGAGGAAGATGACGGCGCTCACCGCTGTCATGGCGTGTACAAAACTGAACACCAGCGTGGCCACGATGGCCGGGCGCAACAGCGGCAGGATGACACGGCGCAGGGTGTATGCGCTACCGGCACGCAGGGTGAGCGAGGCCTCGTCCAGGCTTTTGTCGAGCTGGCTCAGCGCGGCGATGCCGGCGCGCACACCGACCGGCATGTTGCGGAATACGAAACAGATCACCAGGATCAGGCCGGTGCCGGTCAACTCGAACGGCGGCACGTTGAAGGCCACGATATAGGCGATGCCGATCACCGTGCCGGGGATCGCAAAACTGAGCATGGTCATGAACTCGAAACTGCGACGGCCGGTGAATTGCTGCCGTGCCACCACGTACGCGGTGAGCAGGCCGATGATGGTCGTCAGCGGGGCTGCGATGGCCGACACCCCGACCGTCACAAAGAAACTGTCCCATGCCGAGCCGGTCCAGTTCACCCCGCGCTCGCCCCATTCGACCAGGAAGCCGGTGCGCCAATGCTCAAGCGTGGGCGAAAAGTCGCCGCGGCCGATGTCCAGCACGAAGCCACCGATCAGGATCAATCCATACAGTACCGCCGTGAACACCGCCCAAGGCAGGGCCGTCACGTAACACAGGGCCGAGACGCGGCGCGGCAGCGGCGTGGGCAGTCCGGAATCCCCCTTGCCAGTGACGGTGACATAGGATGCGCGTCCCAGCCAGCGTTGTTGCAGCCAGAACGCGCTCAGGGTGAATACGAGCAGGATCAGCGCCAGCACCGCGGCACGGCCCGGATCGTTCTGGGCCCCTGCCACCGCGAAGAAAATCTTGGTGGACAGGACTTCGAAGTTACCACCCAGCACCAGCGGATTGCCAAAGTCTGCCAGGCTTTCCACAAAGCCCAGCAGGCAGGTATTGGCGACGCCGGGTCGCAACAATGGCCAGGTGACGGTCTTGAATGTGTGCCAGTGCGTCGCGCGCAGCGTCTGCGAGGCTTCCTCCAATGTCGGGCTGACGCCCTGGATCACGCCCAGCATGATCATGAAAGCCAGTGGTGTCTGCGACAGCAACTGCGATATCAGCACGCCTGGAAGACCGTAAATCCAGCGCGAAGGGACTATGCCGAACCATGTTTCCATCCAGACCGTCACCATGCCGGTGCGCCCGAACAGCACGATGATGGCCAG
>JANNDB010000269.1:0-3811 GCA_031387285.1 Betaproteobacteria bacterium
ACCACAGCCGCTGCAGGCGCTCCTCAAAAGCACCATCGGGGCGCAAGGCCGCGGGCGCCCAGGGCCGTTTGCGCGCGCCCTTGGCCATGCGGCCCATGAGCAGCGCGGTGGCGCCACCACCATGACTGAACAGGACATCGAGCCTGGGGTGGCGATCGAGCACACCACCATAGATCAAGGTGGCCACCGCCAGCGTCTCCTGGGCGGCAAAGCCGGCAATGATGTCCAGATCGAAGCGCTTGAGCGCCGGATCGCCGGCCGGTCCGTCGATGCCCGCGGGACCCGGGTGAATGGACAGCGGCACATTGAGCTGTACCGCTTCGTCGTACAAGACGTCGAGGACGCTGGCGTCCAGCGGCAACGGCGAGTCGGTGCCGAAGGCAGCCCCGACCAGGCCAAGTTCAGTCACCGCCCGGCGCAACTCGGCCGCGGCGGCTTTGGGAGACTGTAGCGGCACAGCGGCAAACGCAGCCAGCCGCTGTGGATGCGCACGCACGATCGCGGCCAGGGCGTCGTTGTGCACCTGGCAATAACGAATTGCATCGGCCTCGGGGATGAAGTGGAAATAGGTGAGCGGATTGGGCGACAGAACCTGGAAATCGATGCCGCGATCGGTCATGCGGCGCAGCCGCAACTCCACATCCATGAACGGGCTGCCGACATACCGCACGCCGTCCAGGCGGTAGTTGGCGCCGACCTGGAAAAACGGCATTCCGTCCGGATGCTGGCCGATGAAGGGGCCAAACGTACCGGCGGCGCCCATGGTCTGGGCAATCACCACATGGGCGTGCATGTCTATAACGCGGGCACGGGCAAGTTCGTTCTTTTCCACAAGACGGCCTGACTGGTGTAAATTACAACAAGATCAATTCAAACGATATCGTTTAATGTACCTGTGCCACTGCCACCCGTCAACGAAACGCGAAGGAGCGCCTTCATGAACCGCATAGCCTTGATCACGGGCGGCGGCGGCGATATCGGCGCCGCCATCGGTGTCCGCGCAGCCGCAGCGGGCTACCGCGTCTGCCTGCTGGACCAGAACGAAATTCAGGCCCGAACACGCGCTGCCGCGTTGCCGCAGGCTCTGGGCCTGGGCTGTGACGTCACGGATGAAGTGGCCGTCGAAGCCGCTCTCCAGCATTGCCATGCGCATTTTGGCGCCGACCCCGATCTGGTTGTCAACTGTGCCGGGACCGCGCGCTTCGCGCCGCTGATGGACCAACCCATTGCCGATTTTCGCCGCGTGCTCGAGGTCAATCTGGTAAGCGGGTTCATCGTGGGCCGCGCCGCCGCGCGCCGCATGGCCGCACGCGGCAACGGGTGCATCGTCAACATCACCTCCATCAATGGCATCACGCCTGCGCCCAATAGTGGAGCCTACGCGTCCGCCAAGTCGGGATTGGCGAAGCTGACCGAGTTGATGGCGGTGGAATGGGGGCCGCTGGGCCTGCGCATCAATGCTGTTGCGCCGGGTTTCATCGATGCCGGACTGTCCGCGCCGTTCTTTGCCAACCCCGTCATTCGCGAATTGCGCTGCAAGGCGGTTCCGACCCGGCGCCTGGGCAGCGCAAACGACATAGCCGAAGCGGTGATCTTTCTGGCCTCCGACGCCGCAAGCTACATCAACGGTCACGAGCTGGTTGTGGACGGGGGTGCCACACGGGCCCTGCTGGCGCTGTTGCCACGCGAGGCGCCGCTCAAACCATGACGGGCACCGCCCGCTGCCTGCTGATCGCCGGGGGCCTGCACCATCCCGCCGAAGCAGCGGTACCGTCCATCGTGGCGGCGCTGGGCACACAGGGTTTGCAGACCGATACCGAGGAAGACGTAGCGCACGCCTGTTCCCTTCTGGGCAATGGCACTTATGAGCTGCTGGCAGTCTGTGCGCTGCGCTGGACCATGCAGGGTGATCGGTACGACGCCCATCGCGCACGATGGGGTCTTTCGCTTTCGCAGCCTGCACGCGACGCCCTGGTCGGCTTTCTCGAACGCGGCGGCGCCTTGCTGGCGCTGCACGCCGCAGCCATCTGCTTCGACGACTGGCCGCAGTGGGGTGACATTCTTGGGGCACGCTGGATCTGGGGGGAATCGGGCCACCCACCGTACGGCGCCGCACAGGTGCGGTTTGTGCCCGCGGCTGACGGCACATTTGCCGCCGGTCTGCAGGACTTTGCATGCCAGGACGAGGTGTACCGGCGCATGGCGCTCGCGTCTGATGTGCAACCACTGGCCTTTGCGCGCAGCATGCAGGACGGGGATGGCGGCAGCGGCAACTGGACACCGGTGTTGTGGACACGCCAGTGGCACGCAGCGCGGGTCGTTTACAGCGCACTCGGGCACGATGCAGCTTCACTGGGCCATCCGGTACACCAGCGTCTGCTGGGCCGCGCCGCCTGCTGGGCGCTGGGACGCGCGCCCCGGGACACGGCAGACCCGGCCTTCAACCAACCATCAGGAGGCATTGCCCATGCGTGAAACCCAAGGGTTGTCGGTGCTGATCACCGGCGGCGGATCGGGCATCGGGGAGGCCACCGCCCGGCTGTTCGCCGCACATGGCGCCCGCGTGACCATCAGCGGCAGGCGCGCCGACAAAGTGAATGCGGTTGCCACCTCGATCGGTCCGCTGTGCCGCGCGGTGGCCGGTGACGTCACCCTGGCCAGTGATCGCCAGGCCATGCTCGACGCTGCACTGGCGCATGGCGGCAAGCTCGATGTACTGGTCAACAACGCTGCCAACATGTACCGCCAGCCGGTGGATTCCTATACGGAGGCGACACTGATGGAGGCCTTCAATACCAACGTGGTTGCCGCCATGATGCTGTCCAGCATCGCCGTGCCGCACCTGGAGCGCAGTGCGGGTGCGATCATCTTCCTTGGGTCGATCCACAACCGGCGCGCCTATCCGGGCGCATCGCCCTACGCAACCACCAAGGCCGCTGTCGAGGGCCTGGCCAGGGTCATGGCCGCCGAACTCGGACGGCGCCAGATCCGCGTGAACTGCGTCCTTCCGGGCGCCGTCAGCACCGAGATCAACGTGCGCGCCGGGATCATGACAGCCGAGCAGGCAACCGATCGCTATGCGGCGATAGCGCCCGAGCATGCCCTGGGACGCATCGGTACGGCGACCGAGGTTGCGGAATCGATCGTGTACCTGGCCTGCGCAGAGTGGGTTACCGGTGTGGGCCTGGAGGTAGATGGCGGGCTGGGGCTGGGTGTCTCGAAATTCTGACGAACCCCTCCGTACCAGCATCTCGCAACGATCGGCCAGAAATGCCCAGCGCTGCGGAGCACGTCATACAGCGCCATCTCGATGCGGTGCGCAGTGGTGACCCGCATGCCATGGCGGCCGACTACGCGCCCGACGCCGTACTGGAGCGCGCCGGGACACGTTGGGTCGGACGGGACCAGGTGGCGTCGTATTTTTTGACGGTTCCAGAGCGCCTGGCCGGCGGCCAGGTGCAGTTCACCGGTTTTGACCTGGCGGCCCTGAGCGTGCGATGGCGGATTGTGGGCGGGCCGGGCCACGGCACCAGCGGAACTGACACCTACGAGGTCCGCGACGGCCAGATTACGCACCAGACCGTCCACCTCGCAGGCGGCGCAGACTTCTAGCCGCCGGGCGCGCGGAACCAGGGTGCCTAGCAGGTATCAGACCTTTCTGCCGCCCGACCAGTAGCGCTCCCGTACGGCCTTCTTGTCGATCTTGCCAATCGTGTTCTTCGGCACGGCGTCCACGATCTCGATGCGTTCGGGCTGCTTGATCGAAGACAGGGCGGAGGCGCGGCAGACCTGCAGCAGTTCGTCGGGCGTT
>JANNDB010000028.1:0-2621 GCA_031387285.1 Betaproteobacteria bacterium
CCGGGTGGTCACCGCGCTACACGGGGCGCTCGGCCTGCGTGACAAGGCTGCCAATCTTGCCGTGGTGGACGCGACCGGCGTGAAGAACGAGATGGACGTGGCATTCATGGCACACAACCGCCTGTTTGTCGTTGAATGCAAAACCGCCCGCATGGACAACGGCATGCACCCCAAGGCCAACGACACGCTGTTCAAGCTGGCCGAGGTGTGTCGCCGCGTCGGCGGATTGGGCACCCGTGGCATGCTGGCCAGCTACCGACCGGTGCGTGATTCCGAAAAGCGGCTGGCCAGAGCACTGGGTATTGAACTGGTGTGTGGCTCCGAACTGAACCGGTTGCGTGAACGCATTGCAACCTGGGTCAATCCTGCAGGCTAGGGTTCGCTTGCACTGGACAGGCGGTCCGATGTCGCTTTGTTGACGCCGCAAGCTTGCCGCACCTGACACGGGCCGGCAGCACCGGCATCATCCAGTCATCGCCCACAAAGCCACTCCGGTGGCCCGCAACAGATGGCTCACCGAGACCTGTTTCTTGCCGCCTATGACGTAGCCGAGCCGCACCGTCTGGGGGCCGCCCTGCGCCTGGCGCGGCGTTATGCCACCGGTGGTCAGAAGTCGGTGCACGAGTTGTACCTGACGGCAGCCGAGCGCCTGCGCCTGCTGGCCGACATGATGCTGTTGCTGGAGAAGTCCGAAGACCGCTTCTTGCTGCTGCGGCTGGACCCGCGTTGCCGCATCCACACGCTGGGCATGGCCGACAAGCCAGCCGACCCCGACTATTTCTACGTCGGCTGATTCAACCCACCCGGAAGAACCAGACCCATGGCCCTGTTGCTGCTGGACCGCTCCCAGCTCGAAATTCGCAGTGAAGGCGCCACGCTGGCCCTGTACGAAGCCGGGCAGCGGCGTGGCACGGTGCCCATCGCCATGGTGGACCGTTGCGTGTTGCAGGGCGCGCAGACCCGGCTCGACACCGGTGTACTCATGAAACTGGCCGAGGCCGGTGCCACCACCATTCTGATGAGCCCGCGGCAGAACCGTCGCGTGGCGATCATCCTGGGCCCGCAGCACAACGATGCCGCCGTGCGCCTGGCGCAGGCACGCGCCGTAATGGACGACGCCTTTTGCCGCGTCTGGGCGCGCGACGTGGTACGCGCCAAACTGCGGCGCCAGCAGCGCACCCTGGCGCGCATGCAGGCCGATCGGCCAGACGCGCGCAAGCCGCTGTTTGATGCGCTGCAAACACTGCAGCCGGTGCTGGCTGCATTGGCTGCCGACCCCGTGGTGGAGCCGCCCACCCTGGACAGCCTGCGTGGCCGCGAAGGCGCCGCGGCACGTGCCTACTTTGCCGGCCTGGCTGGCGTCATGCCCCCGGCGCTGGGGTTTGCCGGGCGCAACCGGCGCCCGCCCAAAGACCCGGTCAACGTCTGTCTGTCGCTGGGCTATACCTTGCTGCATTTGCAGGCCGTGCAGAGTTGTATGGTGGCCGGGCTCGACCCGCTGCTGGGCTTTTACCACCGCCCTGCGATCGGACGCGAATCACTGGCCAGCGACCTGATCGAGCCCTTGCGCCCGGCGGTGGACGACTGGGTCTGGCAGTTGCTGCGCGAACGCACCCTGCGTGACGAGCACTTCAGCCTGGACAAAGGAGCCTGCTTGCTCGGCAAGGCCGGGCGCGAGATCTATTACGCTGCCTGGGAGAAGCAGTCTGCCCCCTGGAGGCGCTGGCTGCGTGCGCGCACGCGCCGCCTGGCCGCACACCTGCGCGCAGAAGGCCTGCCGTGGCTGGACAACGCAGAGGACGACGAGCCGTGTTAGCCCATGCCCAGCGCGTGCTGCGTGTCAGAAGCGCCGCCGACGGCGCCCACGCCCAGCGCGGAGGCGACGCACGCACCCTGTATCTGGGCCACGCCACGTGCCAGCGCGTTGATGCTGGAGGCGATGCACTGGTGGTGAACAGCCAGCGTGATGGCGAACCGCTGCGCCGTCTGCGCTTTCCACTGCAGCGCGTGGCCCGCGTCGTCAGCAGCACGACAACGGATTGGAGCGGTGCAGCGCTGCAGCTGTGCCTGCAACGCCACTTGAGCATCTGTTGGCTGGACCGCTACGGCGCCGCCTTGGGCAGCCTGCACAGCCACCAGGCCGAGGCGGTGCAATTTGCAACGGCGCTGGATGTGCTGCTGGAATCGCCGGATGGCCACGTGCGTTATCAGCATTGGCAAAAATCCCGGCGCATGCAGGTACAACTGCAGTGGGGCCGCACGCAAGGGCTGGCGATATCGCCGCAGCAATGGGAGGCCACCAAACGCAGTTGGGTCTACGGGGCGCAGATTGCGGCGCACCTTCCGCTGGCGCTGCACGGGCTGATTGCCGCGTGCGTGGCGCACCAACTGCAGGCGCATGCGCTGTCGCCGGTCCAACTGGGGCCAGGTGGCGAACCGGTGCTGCTGGCGCAAGACCTGATCTGGCTGCTGTGGTCCGAGATGAACCTGTGCTGCGGCTCGTTGGCAGACCAGACCGAGGGCGGGCTGGAGGTAACCCTGTTGTTCGAGCGCTGGCAGGCCCGCAACGCAAGTGCTCTTTTGCTGCACCTGACCAGTCTGCAGCGCCTGGCCAGCAAGGC
>JANNDB010000726.1:0-2431 GCA_031387285.1 Betaproteobacteria bacterium
CTTGCTTGGCGGTGAGTGAATCACGTGGAAGCGAACCAGCGCTTGGCGCCTTCGTGCGTCAATACGTCCCAGTTCACCAAAAAAGGCACCTGGGCTTTTGACCCAAGTGCTTCTCACATTTCGGTATTTTGGCTCCTCGACCTGGGCTCGAACCAGGCACCTACGGATCCGTCTGGCCTGTCAGACAGCCTGGCGCGTGCCGCGACGTGAAAGATCGGTTTGACCCGCTAAAAGGCCCGCCACCGAAATGTCTTCGTCCAACGCTTCCCAGTGCAGGCCGCCCTTGCTGAGTTCGACCAGGGCGCGTTGTTCCGGGCTAGCGTCCAGCAGGCGTGGAAACCATGCCAACGGTGCCGCAATCGTTCGGCCGTCAGACAGGCTGACCCACATGGTGTCGTCATCGAAGCGAACAGCATTAGGTGAAATGTTCATTCCAGGTCCTTTCGATCAGCTCTTTGTTTGCCGCGACCACGTTCCCCAAGTCCCGCAGTGTGCGAGCGTCAAATCCATCGCTGTCAGCGAGGTAAACCGTTGGCGTCAACCAGAATTTTGCCTCTCCCTGGCTATTGCGTACATGAATATGCATCGCCTCCCGAGGATTGCCTTCGTTAGAGTAGACGAAGAACCGAAACGACTTGTACCGGAAGACGACTGGCATGGCGAGCAGTTTATCCTTGGAGGCAAGCATCCGAACCGACCCGATGCAGCCCCCCAGCAGGGCCTCTCGCTTAGACTTGTGCTGGGACCGGCGGACAAGAAAAAAGCACCTGGGCTTTTGACCCAAGTGCTTCTCACATTTCGGTATTTTGGCTCCTCGACCTGGGCTCGAAACAGGAGCCTACGGATTGAGAGGCGGCAGGATGATCGGGCCGGGAGGCCGCAGAGTTGCTCACTTTCGGCCTTGGACTGTCTACTTTTTGTAGCGGCTTCCAGCAGGTCTGGCCAGGTATTCGTGCGGGTTGCAGCTTGGTGACCACTGGATATTGGACAGCAGGTTTCACGACCGGGTCTCGCCGAGGGCATCGCAGAAGTTTGACGAATGGTGTCACTATTGATACCATTCGATCCGTGGCCGATGCAAAGACTATTGTGGAAAGGATGCGTCGCGAACCTGCCAATGTCAGGTACGCGGACCTCTTGAACGTCTGTGAATCGTATTTTGGCAAGCCGCGCCAGGTCGGGACGAGTCATACGATTTTCAAGACCCCCTGGATTGGTGATCCCCGTATCAACATCCAAGACCACAGGGGCAAGGCGAAGGCCTACCAAGTCAGGCAGGTGTTGCTGGCGATTCAAAAACTCGAGGATTCAAAGAATGCAAACTGATCACTACACCTACCGGGTCACCTGGTCCGCCGAGGACAACGAGCATGTGGGCATGTGTGTCGAGTTTTCGAGCTTGTCCTGGCTGGCCAAGACCCCAGAGGAAGCCTTGAAGGGAATTCGCAAGCTTGTCGCCGAGGTCGTCAAGGACATGCGTGCATCTGGCGAAGCGGTACCTGCAGCACTCGCTGAAAAGCATTACAGCGGCCAGTTTCGAGTTCGTATTCCGCCGCAAGTGCACCGGGCCCTGGCGACTCAAGCCGCTGAGCAGGGCGTGAGCCTGAATCGGTTGGCAAGTGCGAAGCTGGCGTCGACTTCTTCGATGTGACGCTGGACTGAACTACAGCACCTGCGTCAGGCCCTCGCTGGGTCCCAATCCGACCCTTGCAATCCTCGGTGTTATTGCCGTTCTGCTGCTGGCTCTGGGCTGGTGGAATCGCGGCAAGCCGCAAGCCCTGTAAACACGGCCGCCCCGCGCCATGCAGAGCGCGGCGGTGGCCGGTCGGCCTTTGTGCGCTAGCGCACGGTAAGACGATCTGGGTGCACCCATGGTTGAGCCATGTGTGACGTAGAAGAAGATTCGACTTCTTGCGTTCACACCAACTCAAGGAAATTGGTCATGAACAGAAAACTTGCTTCGGCCCTGGTCGTTTTGCTTCTGGGGGCCGGCAGTGCTGCGGCGCAAGACGTCACCTATCGGAACGACATTGCGCCGCTCTGGAAATCAAAATGCATCGCCTGCCATGGCGAACAGTCGCCTGAACGCGCTGATTTCTTACTCGACGAGAAGGGTTTTGAGGCCAAATCCAAAGGGCCACGCATGGATTCTTACGAGCGTTTCATCGCGTTTATCGCCTGGCCCGATACCGGTGCATTGATGCGCCGGTTGGACAATGGAAGCAGCCCCAACGCTGGAGGCAAACCAGGCAACATGAATCAGTACCTCGGCTCGACGGCTGATGAACGTGCAAAAAACCTCAAGATCGTCAAAGCCTGGGTAGGCGAAGGCGCCTGGAACCTCAACCGCTGGAGCAAGCGCGGGGAAGTGCCTGCTGCCACCAAGGAGCGACTCGACAAGATCAAGGTCAAGTATTGATCGTCTGATGTG
>JANNDB010000341.1:0-1695 GCA_031387285.1 Betaproteobacteria bacterium
CCGGCCAGCGGCTGCTGCGCCAGGCTACGCGCTGCAGGCAGCACCGTCGGCACGTGCGAAACGCATTGCCGGCGCCAGGCCCGGCCGGGATGCCGAGGTCACGCGCAGCTGGGTGGCGCGTGCGCTGCCGGTGCCGCACCACAGGCGATCGACGCGCGCCGGCACCACCCACAGGTGCACCTTGCTGGATTTTTCGAGTCCGACTTTCTTGTCGGGCTGCCAATCGCCCATATCCCAATCGTGCGACACCAGTCGCGTGCCCGGTTTGAGCTTCAACAGTTCCGGGCGCAGTTGCATGTTGACCTCGGGCAGCAGGTACATGGTGATCACGCTGGCCTTCGTGAGGTCGGTCTTGAACAGGTCCTGCTCGAGGAAGTTCACCTTGTTCGCCACGCCGGCGACCTGCGCGCTGCGCAGGCTTTGCTTGACGAGGTCGGAAACAATCTCCACGCCCAGGCCGGTGGCGCCGAAACGCTTGGCCGCCAGGATCACGATGCGGCCGTCGCCCGATCCCAGGTCGAGCACGTGGTCGCGCGGGCCCACTTTGGAAATGCGCAGCATTTCCAAAGTGACGTTATCCGGCGAGGTGATGAAGGGCACTTCGTCGTTGCCCTGCGCGAAGGCGGAAGCGGCGAGGGCCATGGCGCCGGCGCAGAACAGGCCGCGCAGGAAGGTTCGGGGAAAGTGCAGGTTCATGGACCGAAGATACAACATGGCGTCCCGCGCCGTCCCGAGCGCACATCACATTGGGTCACGCCTGCTGCCTGACCTTAGAATGACTCGATCAATATCGGTCGGATGTTCATCGCGCAATGAAACCAGCGGCACCCTTTGTGGATTTGAGGTCTCTGCGGCAGGCGCTGGCTTCGCTGGATCGTGCCTTGCTGCGCTGGAGTGCCTCCCACCAGCAAGACGAAGAATTACGTGACGCCTGCATTCAGCGCTTCGAATACACCTTTGAGTTGAGCTGGAAGATGCTCAAGCGCCGCCTGGAGATCGACTTGCCGGACGGTCGCAGTGTGGATGCGATGAGTTTTCGCGACCTCGTGAGAACCGGTGCCGAACGCAGTCTGCTGAAGGATGTGGATGCATGGATGGTGTTTCGGGAAAAGCGCAACATCACTTCGCACACCTATAACGCCGCCAAGGCTGCGGAGGTGGCCGCGGTTGTTCCGTCATTTGCCCTTAAGGCCGGCGATCTCCTTGCCGCTTTGGAGGCCATTGGGGATGCCAATGCTTGACGTTCCGGCGAACCACCGCGCCCTGGTGCTCAGCCTGCTCCAGCGGCGCTTGCCACATTGCACGGCGATGGCTTTCGGCTCCCGCGTCAGCGGGTGGCCAGGCGGCGTTGCCGCGAAACCTTATTCCGACCTGGATGTTGCGCTGTGGGGTTTGTTGCCATCTGATGATCCAGCCTTGGCACACCTGCGCGCCGATCTGGAAGAAAGCCCGTTGCCGTGGCGGGTAGACCTGAGCAAAGCGCAGGACCTGCCCGATGTTCTGCGAGGCGACGTTCTGAGCCACGGCGCGCTTCTGAGCGGAAACATGAAGCAGCTCGCACCAGCCGCGTAACGCCCGCCGCCGCAAGTTGCTTCGTACGGATTCGGGTTCACTCGTTTCCATTGGGGGTTATCGCAGACAAGCGCATGTCGACATGTCGCTGCCTACCCTCGAGCCTGCCGGCCTACAACTCGG
>JANNDB010000376.1:0-9896 GCA_031387285.1 Betaproteobacteria bacterium
TTGTTCAATGGCATCATGGGGAGTGTTCCTTCGATGGGATGTGCTGCACAATCAGGCCGACAGGATTGACGGCATGACCATGCGAATTACATCTTGCGAAGGGGGATCGGGCTTGCTCCGCGTAGCGGCTTCGTCCAACAAGGCCGTCGAGCGGACTCATAACGGCGGGCGGGGTCGTTGCCAGTCTTCGTCAGCAAATTGCGCCGTTGTGATCCGCTCACGTCTGCGTTAGGCATCCTGACGTGCGCCACCTAATCCTGGCTGGGCTTATGCTTGCTACCACTACGGGTCTGGCGATTGCGTCATCCGAAGGGAACGCCGAATGGCCAGTGGCAAATGATCTAGCCGCCTACGGCATTCACCTCCGAATGTCTTACCGAGAGGCCAGACAGCGAATGATCAAGCACGGCTGGGCACCTGATCCAATCGAGGCAAATGCAAGGCATACCGCCGCCCATCCACCGTACCCTGAATTTCCAGAAGTGCTCTGCGGCGAGGGCTACGATGCCATCTGCTCAGGGTGGTTCTCCAAAGGCTCGGAATCGCGTATGCTGGACGTTCGGGCAGTAAAGAAAGTCCTAGTCGTTCGTGGTTCCAGTCAGTAGTCGAGCCAGTAGGCAAAACTGCGGTCCGCTCGCCACCGGCAAGCCAAACCACTCCACCAAGCGGAAGCTTCAAAGAACACCTTCCTTGTCACTCGCCAGGCCCAACAAATGCCTCAGTACCTCGGTCTGATCTCGGTCGTTGTTCAAGACTACGACGACGCGATCGAGTTCTACGTCGGAAAGCTTGGCTTCTCGGTGATCGAAGACGTCGCTCAGCCAACCCAAGACAAACGCTGGGTTGTAGTCTCACCGCCTGGGCCAACACAAACCAGGATATTGCTGGCGCGAGCTGTCAACGATCTTCAGGCCTCAAGGGTCGGCGATCAAACAGGCGGAAGAGTCTTCCTGTTCCTGTACACGGATGACTTCTGGCGCGACTTCAACGCCTACACGGCAAAGGGCGTGGTCTTCGTCAGCGAGCCGAAGACGGAAGACTACGGGGCCGTGGCTGTCTTTCAAGACCTGCACGGGAATCTCTGGGACTTGGTTCAACCGGCAAGTGGCAAGTGAGGCACGTCGTCCGCGGTGCGAGTTCACCGTGAACCCATCCGCAAAGCGGCACTATTTCGCAGTTCACAGATTCATAGGGTTTGCCTAGCATTTTCTTAGGAACGGGCCAGAGCGCGTTTTTCTAGACTCTCTTTCACGGTCGCTGATGACCGCAACCCGAGAGGAAATCATGAAAAACGACACCACCGAATTTGCCAGCGTCGAAGCCGTCGGCGGCAGCGGACGCATCGACCTGTACGCCGATATCCACAAGGCCCTGCGCGCCTGGATGGGCCATGTGCTGACACGGCTCGGCCAGGCCGACGCGCAGGACCCTGCGGACTGTGCCGAGGCCGTTGCGGAAATGAACCAGTTGCTCGAGGTCATGCAGATGCACCTGGAAACCGAGAACAGCATCGTCCATCCGGCCATCGAGGCGCGCCGGCCAGGGACCATCCAGGGGATCGTCGACGACCACACCGGCCACAAGGCCAGCATCCGGCGCCTGCGTGAACTGGGTGTCTCCCTGCTCGGCGCTCCGATGCAAGAGCGGGCCATGGTTGCCCTCTACCTGTACCGCACGCTGGCCCTGTTCGTCGCGGAGAACTTCGAGCATATGCAATGCGAGGAAATCCGCAACAACCAGTTGCTCTGGTCTTCCTACAGCGACGCGGAACTTCTGGCGATTCACGACACGATCATCCAGCATCACTCGCCGCAGGATATGGCGCGCCTGTTGCCATGGATGATCCCGGCGATGCCCCCGGCGAGCCGCGCAGCCATGCTCGGCGGCATGCGGGCCACCGCCCCGGCGCAGGTCTTTGAAGGGGTGTTGGCTATTGCGAAAGCGCACCTGCAACCGCGCGATTGGCGCAAGCTGGCAAGCCACCTGGCTCTGGAAGGAGCGCCGGCGCAGGCGACGCTCAACGCGGGCTGACCTCGCTCAGGTCCAGCGGGCGCTCGACAGCGAGCCGCAGGCGCCCGCGCCCGATCTTGTGCAGCGTGATGCCAAAGTCCTGCTCTGCCAGGCGCTTGCGCAACAGGATCAGTCGCGCATCCAGGTTGTCCACCACGTCGGGCATGCGGACGCGCGGATCCAGACGTATCTCGCGGTTGCTGAACTCGCGCCGCCCGTTGGCCTGGTACTCGGTGAGCATCATCCACAGGATGGCTCCGGCCACGCCCTTGATCAGGTACTGGTCACCAAAGAAGACGCTGTCGTTTTCAGCGAAGTGGCGCACCATCAGAACGCCCTCGGCCGCACGCCGCGGCGCCGACTCGGCAGGCACCACATTGGACTGTGCTTCGTTGTCCGAGTCCGCGTCAAGGGCCACCATGCTGGCGCCGAGCTGGGCGGCCAGCGCGAACAGCGCGTCCTCGTCGTCATAGCTAAAGCGAAGGTCGACCGCGCTTTCGACAAACAACACCCCCAGCAGGTGCTGGCCCTGCAGGATCGGCAGGCCGAGTTGGGAATGGGGTTCGGCCAGGCCCGGATAAGGTATTTCGGAGCGGATCGTCTTGCCCTGCCCGTCCTGCACCGTGGCGTCGCGGATCGCGCGGCTGTAGCGGTAGGCCTGCGTCACCCAGCTGATGCGTATCGGCGTGCGGGTCTGGGCACAGACACCGATGACACCGTCACCCATCGCGATTTCCGAACCCACGCCCGTGGCGGCATAGCCGCGCGAGCCGACCAGGAACAGCCGCTGGCCGCGTTGATCGTGCGCGAGGAACATCGCATGGTCCACGGCAAATTCACGCACCACGCTGTCGAGCGCCGCGTCCACCAGGGCGCCGACGTCGTTGCACTGCGCCAGCGCCTCGCTGCTGCGGCGCAGCGCTGCAAGCTGGTTGAGCGGCTTGGCGGGCGCGCTCAGGCTGCGCAGGGACGACAACGCCTCCAGATCGGACACTGCATACACGTCCGACCCGAGCAAGCGGAACACGCCACTCATGCCGGTGTGCGAAGCGATGCCTTCAAGGTGCGCCTTCATGCGCTGAAACAGCGCGGTGTCGGATTCCGTGCGAAGGTAGAGCAGGCGCATCCGGTAGATCTGGGCCGTCTGCGGGTCGATCACCATCAGTTGGCCATGAGGATTGGCCAGGATGTTGCGACGCGTCTTGTTGAAGAACTGGTAGGACAGGGCCACGTGCTGCTCATCGACGTAGTGCACCTGGGACAGAAAGGCGACGTTCGGTTCGCCGTCTTGCGACACGGTGGCCATCACGGCGGGAATTGCACCCTCCAGCGCAGCCCGGATCTGCCCCAGTGCCAGAGCCATTACGCGTTCACCATGGCCTGGCCGGCACCCGGACCCGGCGTTTGGGAAAACTGGGCGTCGATCACGAATTCGACGGCCACCAGCTCGGCAAGCGACTTTTCGAAAGCGGCCCGTACGAACTCGGGGGTAAAACCGACGGCCGAAATCTCGCGGACCATGTTGCCAAGATGCTGCTGCAGCACCGCGGAGTCGGCGGGCCGGCTGTCCCGGACGCGTGCGTCCCTCCCCTTGATCTGCAGGCTGAAGTTTGTCAGGGGCTCGGAATACGATACCGCGATGCGCCTGGTGGCGGCCACATCCGACACCAACTGCGGTGCCTGCTCGCGTGCAACCCAGATCGTTGCGCGCCTGCCATCCATCTCCACCTGCGAACCCATGCCCCAGCAGACACTGGGCAAGCCCGCCGCACTGCAGGAACTCACCACGCAGTCACAACGCCCGTTCAGGCGCTCCAGCAGGCGTGCGTCCATACGCTGCTGCATCGCTCAGCCAACAGAAGAGAAAAGTGCAGGCACAGCCGGATATCCCAAAATCGGCAGTGTAAGCAAAGCGCGGGCGCTACCATCCGGCATGAAGAAAACTTTCCAGATCGCCATCGAAGGCAAGAACCGCGATCGATTGCTCGACCGCGTCAAACACGATATCCGCAAGTACCAGAAGCGCGAACGCGGCCGGCCGGTTCCCGAAGGCGCGCACTATTGGGACTTTGATTGCAGGCTCGGTGTGACCGAAGATGTCGCAGCCAGCGTGCCGGTGGCGGAACTGTTACCCGGGATCAATGCGCTGGCCCAGGGCGGCGCGGACAGTTTCTACGTAGAGATCATGGCGCGCGCGGCGCAGCGCAAGCCCCGGCCCGAAGTTGCGGTGGATTCGGCAGCGGCGCCCGCTGCCAGCCAGGACGGCTGAGACACGGAGGGCTCCTGCCGCGGCAGACAGTTGAAATCAGGCAGCCCCGCCAGGTTTTGAGACCATAGTTTTCTTGACGAAATGCCTTGCCCACCATGTCCTGCATCTGCTTGCATTGGGGAGGATAGGCGACGCCGTTGATGGGGTCGAAACCATGCATATGGATACTTTTCCGTCATTAGGATCTCGTTGCCCAAGCGGGCTCTGAGCGATTTTCCAGATTGGCTGGAAGATGTCGCGCCAGCTTATTTGGGCGGATAAGCTGGGGTTCCGGCTTATCCCGCGAACGACATCAAGTTGTGCAGCGAAGCCGATCGTCGCTTGCACTCAATCGGTTCGATGTGTAGACTACTACACAAGGAGTGCAACATGGCAACCAATCTCGCGTTAGATCCGTCCCTGCTTGATCGCGTCGTCGCTGTGAGCGGAGAGTCCACAAAGAAGGCGGCGGTAACGCTTGCCCTGAAGGAGTTCATCGCCAGGCGCGAGCAGCGGCGTGTCTGCGAATTATTTGGAAAGCTGGAATGGGACTCCACCTACGATTACAAGGCGGAGCGCTCAAGATCATGACGCTTCTGGTTGACACCAGCGTCTGGTCATTGGCGTTGCGCCGTGACGGCACATATGAAGCCAAGGAAGTCCTTGCCTTGCGCGAAGCGCTCACGGGAGCAGATTCGGTCGTAACGACGGGCTTGGTTCTTCAGGAACTGTTGCAGGGATTCAATGGCCCGAAGGCGAAGGAAGCAATCATCGAGCGTTTCGGTGCACTACCATTTATTCAGCCGGATCGCCAAGATCATGTCGCGGCCGCCGAGGTTCGAAACGCCTGTCGCAGGGGAGGTGTGCAAATTGGCACTATTGACGCGCTCTTGATTCAGCTATGCGGGCGTTATGAGATGACGTTGCTGTCGTCAGACAAAGACTTTTCAAATGCTGCCCGTCATGTTCCCTTCAGACTGTGGGGCAGCGCGTGAGGCGTGCCACTGTACGCAGTGCAGGAAGCCGACTGGCAACTACCTGGTTGCGGTCAACGTACGGCGCACTGCGCTGCCGATCCTGGGTGCCGAGAATGTCAAGTGGTACCAGTCTTCCGAGAAGGTACAGCGCGGCTTCTGCTCAGTCTGTGGCTCGGTCCTCTTCTGGAGTCCAACCATCGAGGGCTACCAGTGGACCGGCGTTGCTTTGGGGTGCCTCGACACACAGAACGCGCTCAAAGTTGCCAAGCACACCTTTGTGAAAAGCAAAGGCACCCACTACGAGATCACCGACGGCGCGCCGCAACTGCAAGCGTACTGAGCTGAGTGGTGCGGTGCCTACCCATGATCTCGCCTCAAGTGACGCCTATCCCCTCCGTATATGGACTCCCCCGCACCGCCAGGCCTTCCTGGTCGGCCCGGCGCTGGCGATAGGCCTTGCATACGCTGCCCCACTGGCCCGCACCAATGTCAAGGACCATCCGTGCCGCGTTCCTGTACTTCGCCATTGTGCTGGGTACAGGCTTCGTGCTAGGCATGTTCCGCGTGCCCATACTGGTTCCGCGCATCGGCGAGCGCTGGGCGGAGCTTGCCGAAATGCCAATCATGGCAGCCGTGATCTTCTTCGCAGCGGGGTACCTGCTGCGGCGGTATCCGGAGATCTGCTCCCCCGAACGGTCACTCGTTGCAGGCTTTCTGGCCCTTGCGCTCTCTGTCGCAGCGGAACTGGGGCTGGCACTCCTGCTTCAGGAGCAATCGTTGGCTGCGTTCATCGCGAGCCGTGACAAAGTTTCGGGCTCAGTCTACGTTGCGCTGCTTCTCGTTTTCGCTATCATGCCAAGGCTTCGCCTGGCGGGCCAAGTGGCGACAAGGCGCAGTCCAGGTGAGGCCTGACCCGCTATACATGGTCTCCCCCTCAAGTGCAACAGCCCGGTCGACACTCAAGAACGCCGAGTTCCTTGCATCCTCCGAAAGCGCCCCATGTCCAGACTTCGCGTAGAGAGTTTCACGATTTCGCTGGACGGCTTTGGTGCCGGGCCTGACCAGGACCTGAACAATCCGCTCGGCGTGGGCGGCACCGCGCTGCATGGCTGGGCGATTTCCACCCTGACGTTTCAAAAACACATTTTCGGTAGCGACGGCGGCGCAAGCGGTGTCGACGACGACTTTGCCGCGCGCGGCTTCCACAACATGGGCGCATGGATCATGGGGAGGAACATGTTCGGGCCCGTGCGCGGGCCTTGGCCAGACGACACCTGGCGCGGGTGGTGGGGAGAAAATCCGGTGTACCACGTTCCCGTATTCGTGCTGACGAATCACGCACGGGCACCGCTTGTCATGGAAGGCGGAACGACTTTTCACTTCGTGACCGAAGGCCCGGCCGTCGCGCTGGAGCGCGCCCGTGAAACGGCCAAGGGCAAGGACGTGCGCGTGGGTGGCGGCGTCAACGTGATCCAGCAGTATCTTCGCCTGCGCCTCATCGATGAAATGCATATCGCCATTTCGCCGGTCCTGCTGGGCGCCGGTGAGCGGCTTTTCGAAGGGATCAACCTTCCGGCACTGGGCTACACGTGCACGCAGCACGTCGCCACGCCACTGGCTACCCATGTGGTGCTGGCCCGGCAGTGAGCGCGGTGACACCTGACACCCTGCGCCGATCTCCTGCAAAGCCTGATGGCATGAAGCGGTCGTGCAGTTTCTGATGTCCGAATTGGCATCTCTGTGGCACAGCGCTTAACATCGACAAGCAACCCCTTTCAAACCGGAGAAAGCAAGCCATGTTCAATCACATCATGATCGGTTCAAACGACATCGAGCGTTCCAAACGCTTCTACGACGCGGTGCTCGGCACGCTCGGAGTGGGAGAACCCGCGCGCAACGCCGCGGCGACCGGCCACATCCGCCTCTTCTACCGCCACGAAGGCGGCGTCTTTTGCATCAGCGAGCCCATCAACGACGAAGCCGCCACGTCTGCCAACGGCGGCACCATCGGCTTCAAGTGCGACTCGCCCGAACAGGTACGCACGTTCCACGATACCGCCGTGGCACATGGCGGTATTTCCATAGAAGACCCGCCCGGCCTTCGCGAAGGAACCATGGGGTCTTTGCACCTGGCCTATGTCCGTGATCCTGACGGCCACAAGCTCTGTGCAATCCATCGTCCCAAGCCGAGTCGCTGAGCCTCCACAGCATCCACATCCAGGAGCACACCACTTGACCAGTCCCTCCGAATGCAAGCAGGCGCCGGGCGCGTTCACACCCGTCATCAACCGCAATAGCTGCGAGGGCAAGGGCGACTGCGTGCGTGTGTGCCCCGTCAAGGTGTTTGCAGTCGAAACGCTGCCGAAGAACATGCGCGGGGGCCTGAGCATCAAAGGCAGGATCAAGGGTATCGTTCATGGCTGGCAACAAGCCATCCTCATGAACGCAGAACGCTGTGAAGCCTGCGGCCTGTGTGTGAGCGTGTGCCCCGAGAAGGCCATTACCTTGGCGCGTTCGTAGCGCCCGCAGTCGCTCTGGCGCGCCGCCGCAAGCGGGAACAATCCATCTTTCTCCAATCGAGAGACCTATGAACTGGCCCACCGCGCAAGAGATGACTGCCATGTGTCCGCTTGAAGATGGTTATGCCTTCGAGGTGCTGAGCCGGGGCTCCATTGCCGAGCTGGTTCGTGCACTGGCATGCTGGGAGCCCTCATGGCAGGTCGGTGCTGCCAGCGCGTACTTGCGGGCGGAGTTCTACGAGAACGAGGTCTCCCTTCAAGGGGAACCCGCGCGCGACGTCTTTGCCCTGCTTATCCGCCATGAAAATCGGCTTTCCGGTTTGCTATCCGCCAGGCGCAACCTCGACACGCTCTCCCTCTATGGAAGTCTCGCGGTGGTTGCGCCGGAACTGCGTGGAAAGGGAGGGGCGAAGTTCAAGGGGGACTACCTGGAGGCGATGGCCAGTGCGATGGGGCTTGAGTTCATTTTTTCGCTGGCCACCCTCAAGCATCGCGGGTCGCAGCGGTACTTTGAGAGCATGGGCTACCGGCTGGCGGGAATCGTGCCGGGCTACGACCGCGAGGAAATTTCCCCCGGGGTCAGCAAGCGCGTGCAGGAGGCGCTATACACAAAGGTTCTCGTGTCGCCCGATCTGCTGGTGCAACCGGAACTCGAGAACATGACATCGAACGTGCGGCGCCTCTACGAAGCCGTCGCTCCGGCGCCGCCACCCTGACCGCAGACCGGCAGCGCCGTCAATCCACAACTTCGCGAAAGCGCGCTACTGCTTCAGTGAAGCGGCGCGCAACTTGTCCTTCTTGCTCGGGCGCCGGCCCTTGACTCCACCCGCCCCCGGCACCGCATCCACCGGCGCCGGCACTGCGTCGCGCGGCTCGAAACCGGCGACCTGTTCGCGCGGCAATACCATTCCCTGGCGCTTTTCGATCAGCCTGAAATGGGCTTCGTCTGCCGCGCCGATGAAACTCAGGGCCTCGCCGCTGGCGCCCGCGCGCCCGGTGCGGCCGATGCGGTGCTGGTAGTCGTCGGCGGAGCGCGGCAGGTCGTAGTTCACCACGGCTGGCAACTGCGCGATATCCAGCCCGCGCGCCGCCAGATCGGTCGTCACCACGACGTCCCATTGCTGCTTCTTGAACTCGTCCAGCACCTGCGTGCGCGCGCCCTGCGACATGCCGCCATGAAATGGCGTGGCAAACAGACCGGCCTTGTACAACTTGGCGGCCACCCGGTCGGCGGCGAACTGGGTCGCAACAAACACCAGCACACGCTCCCATGCATGCTGAGCAATCAGATGCCGCAGCAAGGCCGTGCGCTGGACCGGCTCGACCTGGATTGCGCGTTGCACGATGACCGGTTCGGCACCCGGCGTGGCGGCGGCCTGCACCTGTACCGGGCTGCGCAACAGGCCTTGCGCCAGTGCCTGCACCTGGGGGCCCAGCGTCGCGGAAAAAAAGAGGTTCTGGCGCTGCGCCGGAAGCAGGGCCACAAGCCGCGCCAGTTCGTCTGCGAAACCCAGGTCGAGCAGGCGATCGGCCTCGTCGAGCACCAGCATCTGCACCGATGCCAGCGTCAGGGCGTTGTGCGCCAGCAGGTCGAGCAGGCGCCCCGGTGTTGCCACCACGATATCGGCGCCGCCGCGCAAGCCCATCATCTGCGGATTGATCGACACCCCGCCGAACAGGATCGCCACCTTGAAGCGCTCGGCCAGCGGCGCGGCCAGGCGCCGGATGACCTCGCCCACCTGCGCTGCGAGTTCGCGCGTGGGCACCAGCACCAGCAGGCGTACGCGGCGTGGCGTGTGTGCTTGCTGGTTAAGCATGCGCTGCAGCAAAGGCAGCACGAACGCCGCGGTCTTGCCCGAGCCGGTGGGTGCCCAGCCGAGAAGGTCCTGGCCTTGCAACACCACGGGAATCGCCTGTGCCTGAACAGGGGTTGGAACGCCATAACCGATCAAAGCGGCGGATACAGCCAACTCGCGGGACAAACCCAAGGCGACAAACGGATCGACTGGCGTCATCACGTCCTGCCTGCCAAAGCCCGCTGGCGCAAGGCCAGCGCGGCGCCTAGCCAGAGCGCCAGCGCCGACACCACAAAGCCGCGCGCCAGCCCCCCAGCGCCGTCGGCTATCCAGCCGACCACGGTCG
>JANNDB010000386.1:0-7597 GCA_031387285.1 Betaproteobacteria bacterium
GTTCCAGGTCCTTGGCTTCATGCGTTGCACCCAGCATGTTCGAGTCGGTCGAGTAGGCCTTCTCTGCCGACATCTTGTAGCCAAATCCGGCTTTCGTCATGAACGCCGACATTTCGGCGCGCCCGCCGAGCTCGTCGATGAAAGCCTGGTCCAGCCAGGGCTTGTAGATCTTCAGTGAGGGGTTGGTGAGCAGGCCGTAACGGTAGAAACGCTCGATGTCATTGCCCTTGAAGGTGCTGCCGTCGCCCCAGATGTTTACGTCGTCCTGCTGCATCGCCGCGACCAGCTTGGTGCCGGTGACGGCGCGCCCGAGTGGCGTGGTGTTGAAGTAGGTGACGCCCCCGGTGGAGATGTGGAAAGCGCCGCTTTGCAATGCCGCTATGCCCTCGTGCGCCAGTTGTATGCGGCAGTCCACCAGTCGTGCGGCCTCGGCGCCGTACTGCATGGCCTTGCGCGGAATCTCGTCGTAGTCGGGTTCGTCGGGCTGGCCCAGGTTGGCGGTATAGGCGTAGGGGATGGCGCCCTTGTTGCGCATCCAGTGCAGGGCAGCGCTGGTATCAAGGCCACCGGAGAAGGCAATGCCGACCTTTTGTCCGGCAGGAATATTCTGAAGAATCGTGGCCATGGGGTTTTCCGCGGTTATCCGTAGTGGCAGATGTAGTGGTAGGGCTCGCTGACGCGGATGTCGAATTTCGTATTGGCGCCGATGTGGAAGCTCTCGCCCGCCGCAGAGCGTTTCCACTCGGTGTTCCCGGCCAGGCGGTATTCACAACTGCCGGCGACACACTCCATGATTTCGGGTGCCGCAGTGCCGAAGGTCAGGGTTGCTGGCAATACGACTCCCACGGATTTCCTGCTGCCGTCGGGAAAGGTGAGGGTGTGGCTGACGCATTTGCCGTCAAAGTACACGCTGGCCTGGGTCGTGACGCTCACGTCGTCGATCTTGTCTGTAGTCATCGGGGGGGTCTTGCGAGGGTTGGGCGGCAAATTCTAGTGCACCCCCCCAGTGGAATGGAGCCCGCTGTTCAGACGGAGCGCTTCGCCCAGTCGTCCTCCTTGAAGCCCACGGTGAACGGCCCGGTGCCGGCGCCTCCCCAGTCCATGACGGGCCGCTTGATGATGCTCGACTGTGCCAGCAGCAAGGCGCGGGCGGACGCCTGGTCGACCACCGCCGCCCGGGCGGCCTCGTCGAGCTTGCGCCACATCGTGCCTTTTCGATTCACCAGGACTTCCCAGCCCAGGGTGTCGAGCCACCGATCCAGCAACTGCGGTGGCACGCCGTCGCGCTTGAAGTCGTGGAAGCGGTATTGCCTGCCATGTGCAGCGAGCCACAGGCGGGCCTTTTTCACGGTGTCGCAATTGGGTATTCCGTAGAGTGTGATGGAGTGTGTCTGCATGTCCGCCATCATGCCCCAGGCGCAGTGCGCGACAATCTGCAGCAGTATGCAAACCCTACCTGAATGGCTGGCCTATTGCGAGCGCCTGCACCCGAAAAATATCGACATGGGCCTGGATCGTGTGCGCCTGGTGGCGCAACGCATGGCACTGCGTTTTGACTGCCCGGTGTTCACCGTGGCGGGCACGAACGGCAAGGGTTCCACCTGCACCATGCTTGGCAGCATCCTGGGCCAGGCGGGGTACAAGGTCGGCGTCTACACCTCGCCCCATCTGGTGCACTTCGAGGAGCGGCTGCGCCTGCAGGGCGAGATGGTCGACACCCAACTGCTGTGTGACGCCTTTGCCCGCGTGGAAGCCGCCCGCACAGCCGGGCCGGATCCGGTTTCGCTCACCTACTTCGAGTTTTCCACCCTGGCCATCCTGGACGTCATGGCGCACAGCCAGCTGGACGCGGTGGTGCTGGAGGTCGGACTGGGTGGCCGGCTGGATGCGGTGAACATCATCGACCCGGACTGCGCCGTCATCACCAGTGTGGACCTGGACCACATGGAGTTTCTCGGGCCGGACCGCGAAAGCATCGGGTTCGAGAAGGCCGGCATCATGCGCAAGGATCGCCCGGTCATCGTCAGCGACCCGGCGCCGCCGCAAAGTGTGCTGGACCACGCGGCCAGGGTGGGCGCCGACCTGTGGCGCTTCGGCGTTGATTTCAACTACTCGGGCGACAAGCAGCAGTGGGCCTGGCGTGGACGCGAGCGGCGTTATGCGGGGCTGGCCTATCCGGCGCTGCGTGGCGCCAACCAGCTGGTCAACGCCAGCGGCGCGCTGGCGGCGTTGGCCAGCCTGGGCCACCGCCTGCCCATCACCGCGCAGGTTGTGCGCAATGGCCTGGCCATGGTGGAACTGCCCGGGCGTTTCCAGATTGTCCCGGGGCAGCCTGCGCTGGTGCTGGACGTGGCGCACAACCCGCACTCGGTGGCCGCGCTGGCCGCCAATCTGGACGCCATGGGATTCTTCCCGGTTACCCACGCGGTCTTCGGTGCCATGGCCGACAAGGATTTGCCCACCATGCTGCAGCGTGTCAATCCCTTGATCGATCGTTGGTACTTCACGGATTTGCCGACCGCGCGGGCGCAGACCGGGGTCCGCCTGCAGGCCCAGTGGGAAGCCGTGAACACCCGCAAAGACGCGAGCGCCAGCAGCCACGGCGACCCCCTCGCCGCCCTGCACGCTGCAGCGGCCAACGCAGACCCCGCTGATAGAATCGTTGTCTTTGGATCGTTCTACACCGTGGGTGGCGTGTTGAAGGATGGTGTTCCACGCCTGGCTGCCAAAAACTGAACCCCTTAGGTCACCCTCCATGGCTCTTTTCCAGTTCCGCAAGGGTCGCGACGAGCAACCAGCGCCGCCCAAACCGGCGCAATCGGTAGAGGCGCTACGCCGGCGTGCGATACACCGGCTGATTGGTGCGGCGATTCTGGTGGTGGCGGGTGTCATCGGCTTCCCGATGCTGTTTGACAATCAGCCGCGACCGATCGCGGTGGATCTTCCCATCGTCATTCCTGACAAGGCCAAGGCTGCGGGTTTGGCGGTGCCGCCGGCGCTGCCAAAAGCCGCCGTGACCGTCACGCCAGAGGCTTCGGTCGCCGCAGCCCCCGCTACACCGGTTGCGGTCGCAGCCCCACCTGTCGCTGCCGCCACACTACCGGCCGTGCCACCAGCGCCGGTCGCCGCCCCTGCGGTCGCGGCGCCCACGACGCCGGCCCAACCCGTTGCTGCCGTCCCGCCTGCGACCCCGACCACCCCGGTGGTCAAGCCCGGTGACGCCGCCAAGGCGCAGGCCCTCCTCGACGGAAAGGACGCCACTGCCAGCGCCGGCGCGGACGATGGTTCGCGGTTTGTCGTTCAAGTGGGCGCGTTTGCAGACGCCGCCAAAGCGCGCGAAGTGCGTCAGAAGGTGGAAGGTTCCGGCCTCAAGACCTATACCCAGGTTGTGGAAACCAAGGACGGTAGCCGCACCCGGGTGCGCGTGGGGCCGTTTGCTGACAAGGCCGAGGCGACCCGCGTTGCAGACAAGATCAGGAAGCTTGATCTTCCGGCGGCGATCCTGGCCTTATAGGGGCAGGCCGCGCCATGGCGACACTGGACTGGATCTTTATCGGCGCGATTTCCGCCTCCATGTTGCTGGGCGCCTGGCGCGGGCTGGTGGTGGAGCTGTTGTCACTCGGAAACTGGGCCGCGGCGTTTGTTGTCGCGCAGTGGCTGGCTCCCGCAGTGGCGTTGCGATTGCCGATGGCCGGCGCGCCCGAGGCCATGCGGCATGCGGCCGCTTTGGGGTTGGTCTTTGTGGTGGCGGTGTTTGCCGGGTCGATACTGATCTGGCTGGTGGGCAGGTTGTTTCAGGTGGCGGCGTTGCGCCCGGCGGATCGTGCCCTGGGCGCCGTGTTTGGCGTATTGCGCGGCGCAGTATTGCTGCTGGCGGCAGCGGTCATCGTTGGCATGACCCCGTTGAAGGCTGAACCCTGGTGGACTGCCTCCACCATGGGCGGCTGGGCGACGGCAACGGTACACGGGCTCAAGCCAGTGCTACCGCAGGAATTCGGCAAGTACCTGCCCTGAGGCGGGATGGTGGCTGGCGCTGTGGCGCCGGCCGGGAGTGAAATCAAGCATGTGCGGAATTGTGGGCGTTGTCAGTGACGCACCGGTGAACCAGCTGATCTACGACGCCTTGCTGCTGTTGCAGCACCGTGGCCAGGATGCGGCCGGCATCGTGACGCAGCAGGAGCGCAAGTTCTTCATGCACAAGGCCAAGGGCCTGGTGCGCGACGTATTCCGTACCCGCAACATGCGCGCCCTGCCTGGCAACTGCGGCCTGGGACAGGTGCGCTACCCCACCGCGGGCAATGCGTACAGCGAAGAGGAAGCCCAGCCGTTTTATGTGAACGCGCCGTTTGGCATCGTGCTGGTGCACAACGGCAACCTCACCAATGCGCAGGCGCTGAAGGCCGAACTGTTCAGCACCGATCATCGCCACATCAATACCGAGAGTGACTCGGAGGTGTTGCTCAACGTGCTGGCGCACGAGATCGAACGCACCACCCGCGGCCTGCCGCTGCAGCCTGCCGATGTATTTGCCGCGGTGCGCAACGTGCACCGGCGCGTGCGCGGCTCCTACGCCGTGATCGCGCTGATTGCGGGCCACGGTGTGCTGGCGTTTCGGGACCCCTATGGCATCCGTCCTCTGTGCCTGGGTCGCGCGCCGGGCACCACGGTGGTGGCCAGTGAGTCGGTGGCGCTGGAAGGCACCTCGCACCAGTTCGTGCGCGACATCGCCCCGGGCGAGGCGGTGTTCATCGATCTGGCCGGCACGGTACACAACGAGCAATGCGCGAAACAGACAACGCTGATGCCCTGCATCTTCGAGTTCGTCTATCTCGCCCGCCCGGATTCGACGATGGACGGCATCTCGGTGTACCAGGCGCGCCTGAACCTGGGCGAGACGCTTGCCAAACGCGTGGTGTCGACCGTGCCGCCAAATGAGATCGACGTGGTCATCCCGATTCCCGAGTCGAGCCGCCCGAGCGCGGCGCAGCTGGCGCAACTGCTGGGCCTGCCCTATCGCGAGGGCTTCGTGAAGAACCGTTATGTGGGGCGAACCTTCATCATGCCCGGACAGGCGGTACGCAAGAAGTCGGTGCGGCAAAAGCTCAACGTCATCGCGAGCGAGTTCAAGGGGCGCAATGTGCTGCTGGTGGACGACTCCATCGTGCGCGGCACGACCAGCCGTGAGATCGTCCAGATGGCGCGTGATGCCGGCGCGCGCAAGGTCTACCTGGCCAGCGCCGCGCCGCCGGTGCGTTACCCGAACGTGTATGGCATCGACATGCCCACCAGCACGGAACTGGTGGCGCATGGCCGTAGCATCGCCGAGATCCAGAAAATCATCGGCTGCGACGCACTGATCTACCAGGAAGTGGAGGGCATGAAAAAGGCCATCGGCAGCCTGAACCCTGCGTTGGGCGGTTTTGACGCCTCGTGTTTTGACGGCGTCTACATCACAGGCGATATCACGGCCGCCGATATCGAGCGAATGCAGGCCAGCCGCGTGACTGCCGAAGAGGGCGACGAGGACACCTCACGCCTTGCGCTACCCAATCATGCCGAATCCTGATGACTGACAAGAACCCCGCATCGAACCCCGCCCTGCACCGCGACACGCTGGCGGTGCACGTGGCCGTGCCGCCCAGCGCGTATGGCGAGAACTCCGAAGCCCTGTACCTGACCAGCGGCTTTGTGCAGCCCGACGCAGAAACCGCCGCGCGGCGTTTCGGGGGCGAGGAGGAGGGCTACACCTATGGCCGCCTCGGCAACCCTACCGTCACCAGCCTGGAGATGCGCCTGGCCGCTCTCGAAGGCACAGAGGCCGCCATCGCCACGTCGACCGGCATGTCGGCAATCCTGCTGATGTGCATGGGCCTGCTCAAGGCGGGCGACCATGTGGTGGCATCGCACTCCATGTTCGGCTCCACCATCCGGCTCCTTGGTGGCGAGATGGCGAAGTTTGGTGTGACCAGCAGCTTTGTGTCGCAGACCGATGTGGCGCAGTGGAAGGCGGCCGTACAGCCCAATACCCGGCTGCTGTTTGCCGAAACGCCGACGAATCCGCTCACCGATGTATGCGATATTCGCGCGCTGGCCGACATTGCGCACAATGCGGGCGCCCTGTTGGCGGTGGACAACTGCTTCTGTTCGCCAGCGCTGCAGCAGCCTGCCACGCTGGGGGCTGACGTGATTGTGCACTCGGGCACCAAATATCTGGACGGCCAGGGCCGGGTGATGGCCGGCGCGCTGTGCGCCAACCGCAAGCTGGTGCAGGAGGCGTTTCTGCCCGTCATGCGCTGTGCCGGCATGACGCTCGCGCCGTTCAATGCCTGGGTCGTTCTCAAGGGCCTTGAGACACTGGGGATCCGCATGGAAGCGCAGAGCCAGCGCGCGCTGGAGATCGCCCGCTGGCTGGAGGCCCGTCCGGAAGTGGCGCGTGTCTACTACCCTGCACTGCCGAGCCACGCGCAGCATGCGTTGGCGATGGCGCAGCAGTCCGGCAAGGGCGGCGCCGTGGTGTCTTTCGAATTGCGCGCGGCCGACGCGCAGCAGGCGCGTGAGCGTGCCTTCAAGGTGCTCGACACCGGTCGAACGATTGCCCTGTGTACCAACCTGGGCGATGTGAAGACGCTGGCTTCGCACCCCGCGAGCACGTCGCATGGCCGCCTGACCGAGGCACAACGCCAACAGGCCGGCATAGGCCAGGGGCTGGTGCGCCTGTCCGTAGGTCTGGAGCACGTGGCCGATCTGCAGGCAGACCTGGAACGCGGTTTCGCTGCGCTGTGATGGTAGCCCCGGCAATGACCCGCAGAGTCCGTACCCGCATCGCTCCGTCGCCGACCGGCTTCCTGCATCTCGGCACGGCGCGCACCGCGCTTTTTTCGTGGGCATTTGCGCGCCACTTTGGTGGTGATTTCATCCTGCGCATCGAAGACACTGACGTGGCCCGCTCGAGCCAGGAAGCGGTGGACCAGATCATCGCCGCCATGCGCTGGCTGGAGCTGGGTTATGACGAAGGCCCGTTCTACCAGATGCAGCGGCTGGACCGGTATCGCGCGGTGATCAAGGACATGCTGGCTGCCGGCACCGCCTACCATTGTTATTGCCAGCCGGCTGAACTGGAGGCCATGCGCGAGGCGCAGCGCGCGCGCGGTGACAAGCCTCGCTACGACGGCCGCTGGCGCCCCGAGCCCGGCAAGAACCTGCCGGCGGTGCCCGAAGGGCTGCAGCCAGTGGTGCGGTTTCGCAACCCGCAGGACGGCGACGTGACATGGAACGACATCGTCAAGGGCCCGATCACCATCGGCAACCGCGAACTCGACGACCTCATCATTGCGCGCCCGGACGGCACACCTACCTACAATTTCTGCGTGGTAGTGGACGACTGGGACATGCAGATCAGCCATGTGATCCGCGGCGACGACCATGTGAACAATACGCCGCGGCAGATCAACATCCTGCGCGCTCTGGGTGCTGAACTGACTCAGTATGGCCACGTGCCGATGATCCTCGGACCGTATGGCGACAAGCTCTCCAAGCGCCACGGCGACGTGAGCGTGATTCAGTACGAAGAGGCAGGTTACCTGCCCGATGCCATGGT
>JANNDB010000406.1:0-1979 GCA_031387285.1 Betaproteobacteria bacterium
CCCGTTGGCGTAATACATGGCGCGGTCGAACAGGCTCAACGTTTTGCTGAACACGACCACCGTGAAGTTGCCGAATTGCAATACCGCCGTCGGGCCGGCATCCAGCCCGGTCTTCATGGTCTCCAGCCGGGCCTGCCCGTCCGACAGCAGGCGCACCTTCGCGGCGACTTCCATGGGCGCGAAGCGCTTCCTGTCGATCGCTCCGCCCAGGCTGACGGTGATGGTGGCCCCCACGCCGGCCTTGTGCGCGGCCGCCGCAGCCAACGGATCAACGATCTGGGCCAGTACGCGTTTCGGATAGGCGGCGTCGCGCAGGCCGCGCAGGATCAGGTTCGAGTCGCCGGTGGCGCCGGAGGAGGTGGCGTCTGCTGCATCGGTGAATATCACCGGGCCGGCAATGCTCGATGCCTGGCCGATGGCCCGCTCCAGTGACATCAACTTGCCCTGCATGCGATGGCGCCGCGGCCAGAACTCGCGCGCCAGCATCAGCGCCTCGGCCTTGGCCAGTTCGCCGTCGCCATCGGTGGCCCCCACCACCTGGGAACACAACTCGGGCACATCGGTAAACGGGTTGCCAATCATGATGCCGGCAGACATTGCCGTGCCGTCAAGCTCCATGCGGCGCGCTTCGCGGATGAGTTCGCCGTAACAACCCGACTTGGTGATCAGTTCATCGCCACGCACCAGGGCGGGTATCACGACGCGTGCGATGGTGGCATGGATCTTCTTCGTGACAAGCCGGTGCAGGACACGCACAGCGCGTTCGCCGGTGGAGCCGAAGTCCACATGCGGATAGGTGTGGTAGATCGCCAGGCCGTTGATCTGGCGCAGCATGCGATCGGTCAGGATGCCGTGTAGATCGAGCGAGATGACGATGGGAACGTCCTTGCCGACGATGCGCCGGGTCTCGGTGAGCAGGTAACCCTCGGGGTCGAGTTCGCCGTCGGCGCCCATGGCACCGTGCATCGAGAAATAGACACCATCGACACCCCCCTCAGCCGTTTTCGCCACATGCGCGAGCACCTCCGCGGAGAGCTTCTTCCAGCCGGCCGCCGACAGCAGGCCGGCTGAACCGGCACGCGCCCCGATGGAGAGCAGTGGCTGCATGCCCAGTTCCCTGAACACCGCAAAGGCACCTCCCAGCGAGGTGTTGAGCCCCTCCTGGGCGCGCATCTGCTCGCCACGTTCGATGTGAAAGTTCTCGTAACCCGACTGCAGCGGATTGAACGACGAGATTTCCTGCATGCACTCGGCGACCAGGATACGCGGATGGGCTTTCATGGGCTGGGTTCCTTTTCAAGTGGGGAGGCTGCCGTCGGCCACGCGCAGGCAGGCAACCTGATGGCCCTGGCTGTCGGCCACCAGGCTCGGGTCCTGCGTCTGGCAACGTGGTTCGACATAGGGGCAACGACTGGCAAAGCGGCAGCCGCTGCCGAGCTTGTTCGGGTCGGGCATATCGCCGCGCAACACGAGTTGCGTGCGGCGTTGCGAGGGATGGTCGGCCGGCAGGGCCGCCAGCAGGCTCTGCGTATAGGGGTGGCGCGGGTGCGCAAACAGTTCTGCTGCAGTTGCCACCTCGACGATGCGCCCGAGGTACATCACGGCCACGCGGTCGCTGATGTTGCGCACCACCGACAGGTTGTGCGAAATGAACAGGTAGGTGAGCTTGAGGTCGCGCTGCAACTCCCGCAGCAGGTTGATGACCTGCGCCTGCACCGACACGTCGAGCGCCGACACCGCTTCGTCGGCCACGATGAACTCAGGCTCCAGCGCCAGCGCGCGCGCGATGCCGATGCGCTGGCGCTGGCCACCCGAGAACTCGTGCGGGTAGCGATCGGCGTGGCTCGCATCGAGCCCGACGGCGGCGAGCCGTCGCTCGACCTCGGACTTGAGCGCGTCGCCGCTGGCGAGGCCATGGATGGCGAGCCCGTCGGCGATCTGCGCGCCGATGCGACGCCTCGGATCGAGGCTGCCGTAGG
>JANNDB010000423.1:0-11503 GCA_031387285.1 Betaproteobacteria bacterium
TACGCCCACCGTTTCGGCAATCTTCAGGGCGATTTCCTTGGCGCTGCCCAGGTCGGCACCTCGCCCCAGCACGTAGACCGCGCGCGCGCCGACCAGCAATGGCACGAGCGCCGACCAGTCGCAGCGCGCGGCCGCACGCAGGCGGTACGGCAGTTGTCGCAGGGCCTGTTGCAAGGCCAGGTCATCGCGGTAGCCGGCCACCAGGCCCAGGCCGGCGAAGATCGACAGGATCACGCTCTTGCTGGCAGCCACGGCGCGTTCGGGCCCTGCGCCCAGCGCAATATCGACATCGGCAACGGCGCCCAGCGCCGAGCCGCCGGTATTGGTGAGCGCTATTACATAGGCCCCGGCATCCCGCGCGGCGCTCGCATAACGCACCAGATCCGGACTCTTGCCCGACTGTGAAATCGCCACCAGCGCCGCGCCCCGCAAGTGCGTGAGTGCCTGGGCCGTTACTGCCAACGAGGGCATGGAGGCCGAAACCCCCAGACCGCCCCGGGCAGCGATGGCGTAACGCAAAACCGTGCCGGCATGGCTGGACGAACCACGCCCCAACACTTCCAGATGGCACACACCCCTGGTCCGCAATACGGCGCCGCATTGCAGGGCGAGCGCCATGCCCTGCGCCAGGAATGCATCGGCGCAATCCGGGCTGGACAGGGCCTCTTCGCGCATCAGACTCACGGAGTACCTTCGCCCTGCGGGCGGCGGTGCGAGCCCCTTGGGAGCGGCCCGGCGGCGCTCACGGGAGCCCCTTCTTGCCGCGTGCCGCCTTGCGAGCCGGCTTGGCGCTGACCGGCAGCGCCTGCAATTGCACCAGATAGTCGTAGCGATCACCCCGGCACAGGGCGCGCGTGAATTCGATCGGCCGCCCGTCGGCGCTGAAGGAGCGGCGCTCAGTCGCGAGCACGGGCTCACCGTCGGCCAGCTCCAGCAGGCGGGCATCGGCCCCGCGCACCACTTCGGCGCGCAGGCGCTGCAGCGCGCGCTGGGGCACCACGCCGAGCCGGCGCAACGCCGCATACAGCGAATCGCCAAACTCAATGTCGCCGTTCAGCCACTGCGCGTCCAGCGCGGCGCGCTCGACGGCTATCGGTGCGCCGTTGGCGGTGCGCACGCGCTCGATGCGAATGACCCGGTCGGCAGTGCCGAGTTGCAGCGCGCTTGCTTCCTCGGCAGAAGGCGCGGCCAGCATCCGCGAGATCCAGCGCGAGCCTGGAACCATGCCACGTCGGCGGATGTCATCGGAGAAACTGCCCAGATCCGAGAGCGCCTGTTCCATGCGTTCGGCAACCACGGTGCCCGAACCCTGGCGCGCGAACAGCAGGCCCTGCTGCGCGAGGTCCCCGATGGCGCGGCGCACGGTGATGCGCGACACGCCCAGCGCCTGTGCCAGATCCCGCTCGGGGGGAATACCTTCTCCAGCGCGCAGGGCGCCGCTGCGAATGGCAGCATGCAGCGAACTGCTCAGTTTGCGGTACAGCGGTACATGGCTCGGGCCCAACTCCGGCTCCATCAGGCGGGCAAAGTCAAATTTGCCGTTGCTGGAGTCATGGAATGCGCTGGGCGGAGCCATACTGCCGAATTGGTGCGTATGCGGTAGCTAAAAGGTATTTACTTGGTATTGTATCTTCCCTCGCGGGCCTACCACGAACGCAACCCGAAGCCCGTCAGCCTCCTGGGCAGCGCCTGTGGCGGGCGGGGCCATCGGCGTACGTGCGGAAAGGCCAATGTCCCAAGCTTGGCATACACCCCTTTAGGGTAGTGCAGAACGGAAGCGAAGCGCCCGCCCGGGACCGGCCGATGCGGCGGGGAATGCGCCTCTGCGCAGCTTAAGGAGGAGAAACGGCGTAGCTGTTTCGGGGGAGACGGAGCAGAGGCGCATTCCCCGCCGCAGCGACCGCGAACGAAGCTATTCGGCTGCTCCTGCCCTTTGGCCCGGGAGCCCAGATTTCTGCCGCCCAGCCTGCTTGTCTAGCCGTACCGCCGCAGCCATTCCTTCTCGATCGGATCGACCCAGCTCCCATGCGGCTCGGGAATTACGGGCATGGTCTGCTCCACCTGCCCAGGCAGCGGACTGGTGCCGAAACGCGAACGCTCAGCGGCAGGCAGTTTGTCCAGCGCCAGTACGGTCGGGTCGCCCCATTGTGCGATGTCAGCCTTGCGCGCTTGCGCAATCGGCGAGAGCAGGAAGTTGGCGACCACTTGGGCGGCTGGCTTGGCCGATGCGTTGATAGGGATTGCGACGAAGTGCGTGTTTCCGATGCTGCCGCCCTGGAACTGGTAGCTGTAGACGGAATCGGGCATGCGCTTGGCGGCGATTTCATTGGCGGCTTCACTCGGGTTGAAGGTCAGCGCCAGCAGCAACTCGCCGTCCACCATCATCTGCCGGATGGCCGCGGAGTTCTGCGCAAACTGCTTGCCGGCGCGCCACAGATGCGGGTGCAGCGCGTCGAGGTAAGTCCACAGCGGAGCTGTCGCCGCAGCCATGGCCTGCGCGGTGTGCGGCTTGTACAGTGCGGCGCGGTCAGCACTGGCCTCCACCAGCGCCTGCTTGACAAAGGTCGTGCCGTGGAAGTTCGGCGGGCGCGGGTAGGTTATGCGGCCCGGATTGGCGCGTGCGAACTCGAGCAGCGCCGCCATGCTGCGGGGCGCGGCGGGCACACGTTTGCGATCCGCAAAGAACGTCAACTGCGCCATGCCCCAGGGGGCCTCCAGGCCCTCCACGGGTTCGGAGAAATCGATCCGTGTCGTCGGCTTGCCCTGCGTGTCCACAAACTGGAAGTTGGGCAGTTGCTCGGCGAACGGGCCAAACAGCAGCGACTCGCGCTTCATGGCGAGGAAATTTTCCCCGTTGATCCAGACCAGGTCGACCGTACCCTCGGTCTTGCCGGCGGCTTTTTCGGCCCGAACGCGCTTCACGACTTCGGCGGTGTCGGTGATCTTCACGTGCTCAAGCCGAATGCCGTATAGGCGCTGCACCTCGGCGCCGGCCCATTGAAGGTACGCGTTGATGCGCTCGCTGCCTGCCCAGGCGTTGAAGTACACCGTCTGTCCCCGTGCGCGGGCCTCGGTCGCCGCCCAATCGGCGGCGCCGGTCTGGCCACTGGAAAGCGCAGGGAAGGTGAGCAGCGCGCCCAGGGTACCGATGGCGCGCCGGCGCCCGGGTGATTGAGGGCAGGGCAGGATTGGCATTTTGTGTTCCGTTTCAAAGGGGTTGGCGGGCGGACAACGCACCTTGTGCGTCGAGCGCGGGGCCGAATTTCTTACACGCCTGCCAGGAGGTGGAGCCGGTGCGTGTTCAATTCAACAGGGCGTTGGCAAACTCGCGCGCATTGAAGGTCTCCAGCTCTTCGAGTTTCTCGCCTACACCAATAAAGTACACCGGCACAGGCCGCTCCCGCGCAATGGCCGCCAAAACGCCGCCCTTTGCCGTGCCATCCAGCTTGGTGATGATCAGCCCGGTGAGTTGCAGGGCCTCATCAAAGGCCCGGACCTGGTTCAAGGCGTTCTGACCGGTATTGCCATCGATCACCAGCACGATTTCATGCGGAGCGGTCGGGTCTGCCTTGGCGATCACGCGCTTGATCTTGCGCAGCTCCTCCATCAGGTGCAGCTGGGTTGGCAGGCGCCCGGCGGTGTCGACCAGCACGACATCGATGCCGCGCGCCGTGCCGGCACGGACCGCGTCGTAACTGACGGCGGCCGGATCAGCGCCGTGCTGGCTGATGATCTCCACCGTATTGCGGTCGGCCCACACGCCAAGCTGCTCACGGGCGGCAGCGCGAAACGTATCGGCTGCCGCCAGCAGCACGGATGCGCCGCGGTACGACAGGTGGCGCGTGAGTTTGCCGATCGAGGTCGTCTTGCCGGCACCGTTGACACCCACCACCATCATGACGGTCGGTTTCTCCTTGCCGATCACCAGCGGCTTTTCCAGTGGCGCCAGCAGCTCGGTGAGCGCGTCGGCAAGGATCGCCTTGACCCCCGCCGGATCCGTCACGCGGCCTTCCTTGACGCGCCGCTTGAGGTCTTCCAGCAGGTGGTGCGTGGCCTTCACGCCGGTATCGGCCAGCACCAACGCGGATTCCAGCTCCTCGTACAAGGCCTCGTCAATCCGGACCCCGGTAAAGGCGGCAGCGATACTGGCGCTGGTTTTCTTGAGGCCGGCGCGCAGGCGGCTGGTCCAGCTCGATCTCGCCGATACTGCTGCGGGCTCCTCCTCGGAACCAGGCGCGGGTCTGGAAAATTGCACCCCGAGCGCCTTGACCGCGCTCGGAGGCAGGGTGTCCGGCGCCAGCGTCGTCGCGTTCGGAACCAGCGTCCGATCAGGGTCATCGGGCGCCGGGACAGGTTTTTTTCGGAAGAAACTGAACATTTTTCAAGGTCAAAGGGTCACACCATTCTATGAAACGCCTGCTGGTTGCCGTTTGCCTGTTTGGGGTCTGTGCCGCAATGGCGCAGCAAACAGCCTCGATTGTCGAGTTCACGCTGTCCAACGGCATGAAGCTGATCGTCCAGCCGGACCGGCGCGCGCCCACCGCAGTCCACATGCTGTGGGTACGGGTCGGCGCCATGGATGAGGTCGATGGCACCTCGGGCGTCGCGCATGTGGTGGAGCACATGATGTTCAAGGGAACGCCCAGCGTACGCGCGGGTGATTTTTCACGGCGCGTCGCCGCGCTTGGCGGTCGCGACAACGCCTTTACCAGCCGTGACTACACGGGTTACTACCAGCAGATTCCGTCGGCGAAGCTGGAAGACGTGATGCGCCTGGAAGCCGATCGATTCGCCAACAGCCAGTGGGACGATGCGGAGTTCACCAAGGAGATCGAAGTGGTCAAGGAGGAGCGCCGCATGCGAACCGAGGACAGTGCGCGTGGTCAGCTGTACGAGGCCATGACAGCCGTCGTTTTTTCGGCGTCGCCCTACCGCCGGCCCATTGTGGGCTGGATGAGTGATCTGGATGCCATGACCCCGGCTGACGTGCGCAGCTTCATGCGAAGCTGGTACACGCCGCGCAATGCGGCCGTGGTGGTGGCCGGCGACGTCGATCCGCAGCAGGTGCGCGCGCTCGCTGAAAAATACTATGGGACCATTGCGTCGGCGGATACGGCGCCGCGCAAACCGCGCGAGGAGCCCGCGCAACTGGGCGCGCGCAGGCTCGATGTCAAGGTGGCTGCCGAACAGGCCTATGTGGCGCTGTCGTTCAAGGTGCCATCACTTACGGCTAACGGGCTCGACGCGCGCACCGCGACGGCGGTTGACGACGACGCGCTGGCCTTGACGGTGCTGGCCGCCGTGCTCGACGGTTACGCTGGCGCACGGCTGGACCGGGCGCTGACCCAGGGCGAAAAGCGGGTTGCCGACAGTGCCGGCGCCTACAACGGTTTATGGGGACGCGGGCCACAACTGTTTACCCTGGACGGGGTTCCGGTCAAGGGCGCAACGCCTCAGCAGGTTGAAGCAGCGCTGCGCGAGCAGGTCGCACGCGTGGCGCGTGAGGGCGTATCCGAGGCCGAGTTGCAGCGCGTCAAGACGCAATGGGTCACCGGGGAAATCTACAAGCTGGACTCGGTATTCAACCAGGCGCGTTCGATCGGCAACTACTGGGTCCAGGGCCTTCCGCTGGACGCCGGCAGCCGCCTGATCAGCCGGCTGCGTGGCGTATCGGCACAACGCGTGCAGGCCGTCGCGGCCCGGTATTTTGGCGATGACCAGTTGACCGTGGCCACGCTGGTACCGCAAGCGCCCGATCCGAACCGCAAGCCGCGGCCTGTGCCCACCGGCGCGCGGCACTGAACACCATGGCGCACCTGCTTCTCTGTGGTCGCTGGCGTATGGTCGCGGCTGTGCTCGCAGCCTGCCTTGGCACGTCGGCCCAGGCCGGTCTGCCGGTGCAGTACTGGGTTCACGCCAGCGGCGCCAGGGTTTACCTCGTCGAGAGCCCGGCCATTCCCATGGTCGATGTACAGATTGATTTCGATGCGGGCAGCCGACGCGATCCTCCCGACCGGATCGGATTGAGCGGAATCACTGCCGGCATGGCCTCCAAAGGCGTACTGGCGGACGGCCCGCTGCCGGCGCTGGATGAAAACGCCTTGAGCGAGGCCTGGGCTGATCTCGGCGCCAGCTTCGGCGCCAGCAGCGGCAGTGACCGCATGAGCTTTCAGCTGCGCTCGGTGACACTGGATGACCTGTTACCACGCGCGGTGCAACTCGCGGCGCGCCAGCTCGCGCAGCCAGCGTTTCCAGCCGACGTGTGGCGCCGCGAGCGCGAGCGTCTGGTGGGCTCACTGCGCGAATCGAACACGCGCCCGGCAACCATCGCTGCGCGGGCGTTCAACAAGGCCGTCTTCGGGCAGCACCCCTACGGCTTTGAGATGACGGAGGCGGGCCTGGCCCCGATCACCGTGGAGGACATGCAACGGCTCTACCGCGATCTGATCGTGCCCTGTCGCGCCAAGGTTTCCATCGTAGGTGCCGTTGGCCGGGCGCAGGCGGAGCAACTGGTATCGGGCCTCCTGTCCAGGCTTGCCGCGCCAGGTGCGCAGCGCGCGTGTGCGGCACTGCCTGGCGTACCTGAAGTGGCCGCACTTACGGCGGCGGCCGAGGTGCGCCTGCCGTTTGATTCAGCGCAGGCCCATGTGCTGCTCGGCCAGCCCGGTATCCGGCGCAATGACCCGGACTTTTTCGCCATCACGGTGGGCAACTACATTCTCGGTGGCGGCGGTTTTGTGTCACGCCTGAACGAGGAGGTGCGGCAAAAGCGCGGCCTGAGCTACAGCGTGTACAGCTACTTTTCGCCAGGCCTGCATGCCGGTGCGTTCACGCTCGGACTGCAGACCCGGCCGGACCAGGCGGGGCAGGCGATTGGCGTGGCGCGCGAGGTGGTCCAGAAGTTTGTCCAGGAAGGCCCGACTGACGCCGAACTGGACGCCGCCCGGGCCAACCTGGTGGGAGGTTTTGCGCTGCAGCTCGACAGCAATCGCAAATTGCTGGGCAGCATTGCCAACATTGCCTGGAACGATCTTCCGCTGGACTATCTGGACACCTGGACACGGCGCGTGGAAGCGGTTTCCAGGGAGGATATCCGTGCCGCGTTTGGGCGCCATCTGCAGCCGCAGCGCATGGTTACCGTGCTCGTGGGGGCGCGCGAAGCGGCCAACTGAGAGGCTGAACGTCGGCCCACCCGCCAACGCATGCCCTAAGCTTGGCAGATGGCCCGCAATACTGCACCCCATTCATCCCGATCCCCCGGCACGAAGGCAGCGCTACCGGTACAGCGTGCCCGCCATGAAGTGCGCATCATCGGGGGCGCCTGGAAACGCACCCCGCTGACGGTGTTGGATCGCCCTGGATTGCGCCCGACGCCAAGTCGGGTGCGCGAGACCTTGTTCAATTGGCTCGGGGGCGACCTGACGGGCTGGCGCTGCATCGATGTATTTGCCGGCACTGGTGCGCTGGGCTTCGAGGCAGCATCACGCGGTGCCCGCGATGTACTGCTGGTGGAGCAGGACAGCGTGCTCGTTGCTGCGTTACGTGGCCTGCAGTCCCGGCTTGGCGCCACGGCGCTGCGGGTGGTACAGGGGGACGGCATCGCCGCGTTGCGTGGCTGTGCCACAGGCAGCACCGATCTGGTCTTTCTGGACCCGCCCTTCGACTCGGTCCGATACGACGAGGCCCTGCAGGCTGCAAGCGAGGCGCTCGCGCCGCAGGGGCTGGTGTACCTCGAGGCGGCAGGCGCGTGGACGGCAGAGCAACTCCGGCCGCATGGGCTGCTGTTGCATAGACAGCTCAAGGCGGGCGCGGTGGTTGCGCACCTGCTGAAGAAAGAGCCGGTGCGCCATGCATAATGCGGCGCACAAGCCGGTTCCCTGGAGACACCATGTCCAACAACATCATTGCCGTGTACCCGGGTACTTTTGATCCCATGACACTCGGCCACGAGGATGTGGTGCGCCGCGCCGCGCAGCTTTTTGACCGGGTGATCGTCGCGGTGGCGGCCGGGCACCACAAGAAGGCCATGTTTTCCCTCGCCGAGCGTGTCGAAATGGCGCGCGAGGTGGTCAGGCCCTATCCGCATGTCACGGTGGAGAGTTTCGACGGCCTGATGCGCGATTTTGTAGTGGCACGCGGAGCCAAGGCGATGGTGCGCGGACTGCGCGCGGTGACCGACTTCGACTACGAGTTCCAGCTCGCGGGCATGAACCGCTCGTTGATGCCGGACGTCGAAACCGTGTTCCTAACCCCGAGCGACAAGTACCAGTTCATCTCCAGCACGTTCGTGCGCGAAATCGCTGTGCTCGGTGGGGAGGTCGACAAGTTTGTCGAACCCTTCGTCCTGCACCGCCTGCAGGCCAAGGTACGCGAGCTGCAGCAAACGGGCTGAGGGACGGCGGTTTTCTGCTGCGCGGGCTGGTTGGAGGCCTGCAACCTGGCTCGCAGTGCAGGCGCGCAGATTCCGGGTGTTCAGGCGCTTGTGCTGCCCAGGGTTCTCAGCCAGTCGATGAGGCAGCGGTTCACGATGTCCGGTTGCTCCATGGTCAGCATGTGGCCGCATTCGGGAATCAGCGTCAGCCTTGCATGGGGTACCAGCGCCGCTATCTCGAGTGAGCACTCCGGCGGTGTGAGCTGGTCGCTGTCCCCGCACAGGATCAGCATGGGGCAGCGTGTGCTGCCCAGGTGCAACCGTGCGTCCGGGCGCGTGATGATGGCGCGGTTCTGTCGCACCAGCTGCGCGGCGCCTGCCTCCATCACGAAAGCCAGGTAGGAAGCGGTGAGCGCGGAGTCGTTGGCGCGGCTGGCATGGAAGGCCAGTGGCACATTGGCGCGCAGGATCTCGGCTGCCCGCCCCTGTTCAAAGAGCACGATGGCCGCTTCACGCAGGCGGCGCATGTCGTCGGTCTCCGCTCGCGCATTGGTGCCCAGCAAGGCCACCCCGAGCATGCGTTGCGGTGCCTGGCGCAATACCTCCATGGCAACGATACCGCCCATCGATGCGCCACACAGGATAAGTGGCCCGGGATGTTCGCGCAGCAGGGCGGCTGCCATGGCTTCGATGCTGTCGTGGCGTGCATGCACGTCGGTTACATGGGTGTCGAACTCTGCGGGTATGGCCGCAAGCTGGCTGTCCCACATGACTGCGTTGGATGCCAGACCGGGTAGCAGAATGATGTGCGCCATGCGGCGAATTATCGGCGCCGGCCGTTGAACCGGTCTGTGTCTGCGCCGGATCAAGCCGCAAACCCGGCAACGGGGTATGCTGGACACCAGAGTCGTGTCGAAACCGTTGTCGGAGAACCATCATGAAAATCCTGTTGCCAGTGGACGGATCGGAGCTCTCGCTGGAGGCGGTGCGCATGGCCATCAGTTTGCTGCGTCAGGGTTTGTCCGGCAGCGTGGTGATCGCCAATGTCCAGGAGCCCGCCACCCTGTATGAAATGGTCGTGGCACCCGACGGTGCCGTGCTGCAGCGCGTCAGCACGGCCGCCGGCGTGGACGCACTGCAGAACGCGGAGGAGATGCTGATGGCATCGGGGACGGTCTACGAGCGTGAAATCGCCACTGGCGACCCGGCGCACACCATCATCGACGTGGCGCAGCGGTACGCCTGCGACATGATCCTGATGGGCGCGCGCGGGACCAGCGCCTTGCGCAGCGCCCTGCTCGGATCGGTATCCAACGAGGTTCTGCACGCCGCGCAGGTGCCGGTGATGATCGTGAAAATGCCGGAGGAGGCTGCCGACTGAGCGCTGTTGCCGGGAGCAGGCGTCAGTCGGGCATCAGGCTATCTGCCACACGCTCCAACCCGAGCTGGTGGTAACTTCTTCGAGCGAGTCGCGCCAGGCGGCGTGATTCGGGTTGCGTGCGCAACTGGGCTTGCAGCAGCTGTTGCGCCGCACTCCACTGGCCACAGCGCATCAGCGCGTCCAGATGGATTTGCGCAAACAGATCCCGCTGCGCGTGGCTGCCACCTATCTGTTGCAGGCGCGGCAAAACCTGCCCCAACGCCTCCACCGCGTCAGCGAAGCGCCCTTGCGCGTGGGCGAGCAGGCCGCGGCAGGCAGGCAGGCAGACCCAGGGCCAGACGGCGTCCACGGTGTGTGGCTGCGAGGGCGCTGTGGTGACCGTTGCATGACCCGTGCAGTACGCCTCGATGCTGCCCAGCAGGGACACCGCCTCCGGACGGCCGGCGCGCGCCAGTCCGTAGAGGTATTGCATGTCGAGAAAGGGCAATACATGGTCATGGACCCGCGCCGCCAGGTGGTCGGCCACATCCTGCCAGCGGTCTCCCACGTCCACTCCGGCGAGCTCCAGCCGGGCCAACAGCGAGACGGCGCCAATCTGATCCTGCGAATACGACTTGACGACCCCCCATACCTGCTCGTCGTAGATGCGCAGTACCGCCGAGTCGTCACCCAGCTCGAGCGCGAACAGGGCTGCGTGCCACCAGTTGTGGGTGACCATGAACGAGTTCAGTCCCGTCCAGCCCGAACTCGCCTGCTGCATGAATTGCAGCCCTTCCTGCAACCGCCCTTCGGTCAACATGACGTGGGCCAGCGCGTGTTGCGCCCATGGCTCCCTGTCGCGCAGGGCAAGCGCACGGCGCGCGGCGTCTTCGGCCTGCCGCAGCAGGTGGCATTGCTCCCAGGCGAAGGCCGCCATGCCATGCGTATAGGCGATGTCCGCAGCGGCATCAACGGCCGGCAGCGCCAGTCGCAACATGCCAGCGCCGTCTCCGCGATTGAACAGGTGGTACTGGCCAAGCTTGATGCTGGGCAGATCGCGTGGATAACGCGTGGCCTGATGGGCATGCAGTGCAATCGCGCGATCCACGTCCCCCGAGACCCAGGCGGCGACTGCAGCAATAAAGCCTTGCTCCAGCGCGCTGGCGCGTGATGCGGTTTGCAGCGCGCGCGTCATGAAGGGTGCGGCGTTGGCCGGTGCGTCGGCCGATTCGGCAAACATGTGCAGTGCGGCGCACGCCGCCTGCACGCTGGGGCTCAGGTCGCGCTCGCTCAACTGCAGGATGTTGGCGACGCGCGCTTCGCAGGAGATGAAGCCCTCTACAAAGTCGTTCCAGTAGTCAAGGCTGGTCGGGTCGTCCAGCGTGACGGCATTGCCCAGGCAGTCTGCGTGCATGTGCGAATCCTGGCGGCGGGTGCTCAGGCCTGCGCTGGCGCATACGGCCAGGGCCTTTGCGGATCACGGAGGGTTTCGAAGGCATGTGCCAACTGCAGCACACCGAGATCATCAAAGCGCTTGCCGGCGATCTGCAGGCCGATCGGAAGGCCGGCGCGGGTATAACCACAATTGACCGACGCAGCGGGTTGCTCCGACATGTTGTAGGGCACGGTGAAACCAATATGCTCCAGGCCGTGCAGCGGATCGTTGGTGGGGGAAGGCAACTCGGCCGCGAAAGCCACCACGGGTGCGGTCGGTGAGATCACGTAGTCAAAGGCATTGCAGGCGTTGACACTGGCCACACGGACGGCATGGC
>JANNDB010000432.1:0-2789 GCA_031387285.1 Betaproteobacteria bacterium
GCGCACCATGAACGCCTTGGAAAAAGCCTTGGAGCTCTCCAATTGCGCCGCGGCCTGGGTCGGGCCGAACACGCGCAGGCCATGGGCGCGGAAGTCGTCGACCAGCCCGTCCGCCAGCGGGCCTTCCGGCCCCACCACCGTGAGCGTGATGCGCTCCTGCAAGGCCCAATCGCGCAATTGCGATATTCCCGGAAATTCGATGTTGCGCAATGTGGACGACATCGCCGTCCCGCCGTTACCCGGCGCCACAAACACCCGCTCGACCCGGGGCGACTGCGCCAGCTTCCAGGCCAGCGCGTGTTCGCGGCCTCCGCCGCCTACTACGAGAACCCTCATAAAGCCGCGTTGTGGTAGACCGCCTGCACGTCGTCCAGGTCTTCCAGCACGTCGAGCAGCTTTTGCATCCGGGCCGCATCCTCACCGGCCAGTTCCACCGGGTTCTCGGCCCGCATCGTGACTTCGGCCAGTTCCGCCTTGAAGCCGGCCGCCTCCAGCGCCTGTCGTGCCTGCTCCAGTTCGGTGGGGGGGGTCAGCACCTCGATGGCGCCATCGTCGTCCGTCACCACGTCGTCGGCGCCGGCTTCGAGAGCGACCTCCATCACCCGGTCTTCACTGGCGCCGGGTGCAAAAACCAATTGCCCGCAATGGCGGAACTGGAATGCCACGGAGCCTTCCGTACCCATGTTGCCGCCGTGTTTGCTGAAAGCGTGGCGCACTTCGGCCACGGTACGTACCCGGTTGTCGGTCATGGTGTCGACGATGATGGCCGCGCCACCTATGCCATAACCTTCGTAACGAATCTCCTCGTATTGAACGCCTTCGAGGTTTCCCGTCGCCTTGTCGATATTGCGTTTCACCGTTTCAGCCGGCAGATTGGCGGCCTTGGCCTTCTCCACCGCCAGCCGCAGACGCGGGTTGATGCCCAGATCACCCCCGCCCAGGCGGGCCGCCACCATGATTTCGCGGATCACGCGGGTCCAGACCTTGCCCCTCTTTTCATCCTGGCGGCCTTTGCGGTGCTGAATATTGGCCCATTTGCTGTGTCCTGCCACGCGAAGTCCTTCAAAAATTCGTTACCCTCAGGGGTCGATTGTACTTTTCAGGACCGCCATGACCGACCCCCTTGCCATCGCCCGGCGTGACGACATCAGCTGCTGGCTGCGCCCTGAGCGGGCCAATCGCCATGGCCTGATTACGGGGGCCACCGGAACCGGCAAGACCATCACCCTGCAGACCATGGCCGAGGCCTTTTCCGGTATCGGCGTGCCGGTTTTCATGGCCGACGTCAAGGGCGACCTGACCGGAATTTCGCAACCCGGCAGCTTGTCGGACAAGCTCGGCAAAGTGCTCAAGGAGCGCGGCCTGGCAGCGCCGGAGTTCTGCGCGTTCCCGGTGACCTTGTGGGATGTGTTCGGCGAACAGGGTCACCCCGTCCGCGCCACGGTGAGCGACCTCGGGTCGCTGCTACTCGCGCGCATGCTCAACCTGAACGAAACCCAGGCCGGCGTGCTGCAACTGGTGTTCAAGATCGCCGATGACCAGGGCCTGCTGCTGCTGGACATGAAGGACCTGCGCGCCATGTGCCAGCAGATCGGCGACAACGCATCGGACTTCACCACCGAATACGGCAACATCAGCGCGGCCAGCATCGGCGCCATCCAGCGCGGCCTGCTGCAGATCGACGCCCAGGGCGGCGACAAGTTCTTTGGCGAGCCGATGCTCAACATCGAAGACTTCATGCAGACCGATGGCAGCGGCAAGGGCGTGATCAATGTGCTGGCCGCCGACCGCCTGATGAACGCCCCGCGCCTGTACGCGACCTTCCTGCTGTGGTTGCTCAGCGAACTGTTCGAGGCCCTGCCCGAGGTGGGTGACGTGGACAAACCCAAGCTGGTGTTTTTCTTCGACGAGGCGCACCTGGTGTTCACCGACGCGCCCAAGGCCTTGATCGAACGTATCGAGCTGGTTGTGCGCCTGGTGCGTTCCAAGGGCGTCGGCGTATTTTTTGTCACGCAAAATCCGCTCGACATCCCCGATACGGTGCTCGCGCAACTCGGCAACCGCGTGCAGCACGCGCTGAGGGCCTTCACCCCGCGCGACCAGAAAGCCGTCAAGTCGGCCGCCGAAACCATGCGCCAGAACCCCAAGCTCAACATCGAGACCGCGATCACCGAGCTGGCCGTGGGCGAGGCGCTGGTGAGTTTTCTGGATGAGAAAGGCCGCCCCTGCGTCACCGAGCGCGTCTATGTGCTGCCCCCGGCGAGCCAGATCGGGCCCATTTCGCCAGAACAGCGCAAGACCTTGATGGCCGGATCGATCGTCGCCGGTGTCTACGAAAAAACGGTCGACCGTGAGTCGGCCTTCGAAGCCATCAAGGGCCGCACGAGCACCCGCATGGCCGACCCGGCCACGGCGCGCGAAAAGATCGATGCCATGGGCAAAGCTGCAGCGGAACATGCGCCTGTGGGCACAGCCAGCGCTCCTGCCGCAGAAAGCAGTGGCGGCAGCCTGCTCGATTCCCTGGGCAACCTGCTCGGTGGAGGCGCCCGGCGCACCCGCGCCAGCGCCGGTGAACAACTCATCAAGAGCGCGGCCAGCGCGGTCGGACGCGAGGTGGGCCGGCAGATAATCCGCGGCGTGCTGGGCGGAATTTTCGGCGGCCGGCGCTGAAATGAAAGACGCCCCCTGTCTGTACGGTCTCACTTCGTGTAGACCGTCCGAGTCGTGCCCATGCCAGAGGCACCGGTCTCTTCGGCCCGTCCAAGCCTGCACAGGCAGGCTTGGAGCCG
>JANNDB010000481.1:0-6126 GCA_031387285.1 Betaproteobacteria bacterium
CGAACCCGGCATCGAAGGCCTGGTGCACGTCTCCGAGATGGACTGGACCAACAAAAACATCGCCCCATCCAAACTGGTAACACTGGGCGACGAAGTCGAAGTCATGGTCCTCGAGATCGACGAAGACAAGCGCCGCATCAGCCTGGGCATGAAGCAGTGCAAGGCCAACCCGTGGCAGGAGTTCGCGCAAAACACCAAGCGCGGCGACCGCGTCAAGGGCCCGATCAAGTCGATCACCGACTTCGGCGTGTTTGTCGGCCTCGCGGCTGGCATCGACGGCCTGGTGCACCTGTCCGACCTGAGCTGGAACGAGCCGGGCGACGCTGCTGTACGCAACTACAAGAAGGGCCAGGAAGTGGAAGCCCTGGTGCTGGCAGTGGACGTTGACCGTGAACGCATCTCGCTGGGAATCAAACAGCTCGATTCCGATCCGTTCACGACCTTTGTCTCTGTCAACGACAAGGGCCAGGTCGTCACCGGCAAGGTCAAGACCGTGGATCCCAAGGGCGCCGAAATCGATCTGGGCAACGACATCATCGGTTACCTGCGCGCTTCCGAAATCAGCCGTGACCGCGTTGAAGATGCGCGCAACGTGCTCAAGGAAGGCGACGAAGTCACTGCCGTCGTGGTCAACGTGGATCGCAAGACCCGCAACATCCAGCTGTCGATCAAGGCCAAGGATGCCGCTGACCAGCAGGAAGCCATGGCCAGCCTGAGCCAGAGCTCGGCGCGTGAAAACGCCGGCACCACCAGCCTGGGCGCCCTGTTGCGCGCCAAGCTGGACAACAACTGATCTGTCGCTGAATGCTGGCAACCGGCCGGAGGTCCAGGCCTCCGGCTGGTAGGCAAAACGCACCACACAGCCCATGACCCGATCGGATCTCGTCGAAGAGTTGGCCAACCGTTTTGGCCAACTGACCCACCGTGACGCGGAATTCGCCGTGAAGGCGATCCTCGACGCGATGAACGATGCCCTGGTGGCCGGGCACCGCATAGAAATCCGCGGTTTCGGCAGTTTCTCCATCAACCGCCGCCCGCCCCGCATGGGCCGCAATCCGCGCAGCGGCGAAAGCGTCGCGATACCCGAAAAGCGCGTTCCGCACTTCAAACCCGGTAAGGCTTTGCGCGAGTCGGTGGACCAGCGCACCGCAGAAATCGCCGCAGGCTCAGGCAAGGCGAAACGCAACGCCTAGGTGCTTTCCCATGAAAAACCCCGTATGGCTGCTGAAGTGGATACTGAAGGCGGCCATTTTTTTTACCCTTTTCGCTTTCGCGCTGAACAACCAGCACGATGCAAGCGTGCACTTTTTCTTCGGCAACCAGTGGCGTAGCTCCATGGTGCTTATCGTGCTGGCGGCATTCGCCACGGGACTGATTGTGGGTGTGCTGGGTATGGCGCCGTGGTGGTGGCGCCACCGCAGCGTGAGCCGGCGTGATGCCCCAGTCCCGGCGGGCACACCGGCGGCGCGCACGGTCCAAGGCAGCGTATTAGCCGACGTTGCGCCGCCCGCCCATGGAAATTGACATCAGCTGGTGGCTGGTGGCCCTGCCTGTCGCATTTGGCCTGGGCTGGCTCGCTTCACGACTTGACCTGCGCCAGTTGCGGCTGGAGAACCGGCGCGCGCCCAAGGCCTACTTCCGCGGACTCAACTTCCTTCTGAACGAACAGCAGGATCAGGCGATCGACGCCTTTATCGAGGCGGTCCAGAACGACCCTGACACCTCGGAGCTGCACTTCGCCCTGGGCAACCTGTTTCGCAGGCGTGGCGAGTACGAACGCGCCGTGCGGGTGCACCAGCACCTGTTGTCGCGTGGCGATCTGGGCAATGCCGACCGCCAGCGCGCGCAGCATGCGCTGGCACTGGATTACCTGCGGGCGGGGCTGCTGGACCGCGCTGAGGAAGCGCTGCTGAAACTGGAGGGCACGCCCTACGAGGCCGACGCCCGTCTGGCCCTGCTGGCAAACTATGAACGTTCACGCGACTGGGAGAACGCGGCCAAGGTGGCTGGGCTGCTGGAGCGCGCCGAACAGGGCGATTTTTCAGCGCGGCGCTCGCATTACCTGTGTGAGCAGGCGGCCGCCCTGCGCGACGCCCATGCACCGGACAAGGCAGGCGCCCTGCTCCGGCAGGCCGTAATCGACGCGCCATCTGCCGCACGGCCCCGCATGCAATTGGCGCAGTTGCTGGCGCAGGCCGGCCAGCCTGGTGAGGCGCTTGAGGTGCTGGAGAAGGTGCGCGAGTTGGCCCCCACCGCCATGCCCCTGGTGGCCGGGCAGCTGGCGCAACTGGCGATCGCCAGCGGCAAGGTGTCTGCAACGCTCGCTCTGCTCAAGGCGCATTACGAACGGTTTCCGGCCATCGACGTGATCGAAGCCATCGTCAGCCTGGAAATGCACCAGGGCGAGTCGTCCGCCCAGGCGAGAACCTGGTACCTGCGCCACCTGGAGCGGGAGCCGTCCCTGGTAGCTGCAGCGCACTGGATCGCCGGGGAAAAGCTCGAGCACGAGCAATTCCACCCGCTGGTGCAGCGCGCCCTTGACCATGCCGTCAAGCCCTTGGTGCGCTACCGCTGTGCGTCCTGCGGCTTTGAGGCCAAGCAGCACTTCTGGCAATGTCCTGGCTGCCAGGCCTGGGACAGCTATCCGGCGCGGCGTGTGGAAGAGCTGTAGCGGCAAACCTTTCTTTTTGTGGAAATCATGGCCTCCATGGGTCAACCCCGGCGCCACCACCTCCGTTATGGTGCAGGACGTGATAACCGACGGCCACCGTTACCCCCTCGTTATTCCAAAAGGAGATATTGCATGTTGAAAAAAATCCTGGCCTTCGTGGTCATGCTGTACGCTGCTGTGGCTTTCGCCGCCGTGGACGTGAACAAGGCTACGGCCGCTGAACTCGACGGCATCAAGGGCATCGGCCCGGCGATTTCCGCCAAGATCCTGGACGAGCGCAAGAAGGGCAATTTCAAGGACTGGAACGACTTCATCGAGCGCGTCAAAGGCGTAGGTGAAGGCAACGCCGCCAAGTTTTCGGCCGAAGGCCTGACGGTGGGCGGTGCGGCCTACAAGGCCATGGCTGCCGCTCCGGCCGCCAAGCCCGCAGCTGCCGCAGCCCCGGCCGCTGCTGCAGCGCCCGCCGCTGCGGCTGCTCCTGCCGCCGCTGCCAAGCCGGCTGCTGCCGCAGCCCCTGCGGCCAAGGAGGAAAAGAAAGACCCGAAGGCAGAAGCCAAGATGAAGGCGGATGAAGCCAAGGCCAAGAAGGAAGCCGACAAGAAGGCCAAGGCTGAGGCCAAGAAGAAGGCCGACGACGAAGCCAAAGCCAAGAAGGATGCCGATGCCAAAGCCAAGATGAAGGCTGCTGACGAAGCCAAGATGAAGGCTGCTGACGAAGCCAAGATGAAGGCTGCTGACGAAGCCAAGGCAAAGAAAGAAGCCGCCAGCAAGAAGGCTGACGCTCCCAAGGCTGCTGCCAGCGGTGCCAAGAAGTAACCTGCTGCTGCAACCTAAAAGGCCCGCTGATGCGGGCCTTTTTCATGGTGTGCAGGCCTGCTGAACACGCTCCCATTCGCGGTGCAACCATGCCACGCCCGAGAGCAACGGCGCCGCATCGGCCCGGTAACGGGCCAATTGTTCCAATTCCCCGGCCGCCTCAGCCAGCGCCAGCGCACCACTCATGCGAGAAGCCCCCTTGATACGGTGTGCCAGTTCCACCACTATGGGCAAATGTCCTGCTGCGGCCGCAGAAGCCAGGTCGGCCACGCTATTGGTCATGCTGTCGAGAAACGTGTGTACGACGGAACGGATCAGGACTTCATCGTTTCCGAAAAGCCCCTGCAACACGCCGGTGTCCCACACCACCGGTGAACTGGGAACAGCGTATGCAGACATGAAGCGACCTTCCTTGCGAAAAATCAGGTGCCGTCCAGATGCTGCGCGATGAGCGCGCGCAACTCGGCAAACTGGAACGGTTTGGTCACGTAGGCTTTGGCTCCCAGCAAAAGCGCCTGCTGCAAGCGTTCCGGCTCGGCACTGGCCGACAGCATGATGAAGGGCACGCTGGCCAGGGCGGTGTCCGCCTGCAGCGCTGCCAGCACCTCGAAGCCGTTCATGCGTGGCATCATGAAATCGCAAATCACCAGCCCTACCGGCTGGCTGCGCAGGTGCTCCAGACCAGCCTGGCCATCGACTGCGGCGGACACCGCATGGTCCTCCAGCTTCAGGAAGCGCACCAGGTTGTCACGAATGTGGGCTTCGTCCTCGATGATCAGTATCCGCGCCATGGGTTCCTTCAGAGTCCGCCGTTCGGCAACCAGACCAGGAACCGGGTGCCCTGTCCGGGTTCGCTATGCACTTCGATCCGTCCGCCGTGCAACTCAACCGAGTTCTTCACGATGGCCAGGCCCAGTCCGGTCCCGTGGATGGCGCCGACGTTGCTGGCCCGGTGAAAAGCCTCGAACAGGTGCGGCAATTCGGCCTGCGGAATGCCTATGCCCTGGTCAGACACTTCCAGGCGGCTGGAGGCGCCCTCGGCGGCAATGCGAAACCGGATAACGCCGCCTGCCGGCGAATACTTGATCGCATTGGAGAGCAGGTTGACCACAATGTGGCGCAACAGTGTTTCGTCATACTGCCCGGGCAGGGCGCCAGGCGGCGGGAACTCGGTCAGCACACGGGCCGACACCTCGGGCTGCGTGGCCAGCAGTTCCTGCACGAGCGCGCCGCACAGTTGCACCAGATCATGCGGCTTGGGTTTGAACTCCAGCATGCGCGCATCCGCACGGCCGATCTGCAACACCCGCTCGAGCATGCCCGTCATGCGCCGCACACTGTCTTCGATGGTCTGGAAGATCTGCGCCTTCTCCGCAGCCGGGAGGCGCTCACCGTAGTCACGCAGCAGTTCAGCCGACGACTGAATGCTGGCCAGCGGCGTACGAAACTCGTGGCTGGTCATGGAGACAAAGCGCGAGCGCAATTCGTTGAGCTCGCTTTGGCGGCGCAAGGAGCTCTCCAGCGTCGCGGCGCGCTCCTGCAGGCTGCTCGTCAAGCGGGCTTCGAGCAACTTGCGCTCCGTTACATCGGAGAAAAAGGTCAGTGTGCCCGGCCCGCCATCCCAGGGGACAATCGTCACGCCGATGTCGATCCAGCGCACACCGGATTTGGGCAACAACAAGCGGATCTCGTACCGGCTGGGCACCTCCTCACCCGCCAACCGGCGCCGGCGCCGCTCGTCGACGATGGGCCGGTCATCCGGATGGATGCGGTGCAGGTAGCCTTCGCGCAGCATGTCCTCAACCGTCATCTCGGCCAGTTCTGCAGCCCTGGCGTTGACGAACACGAAGCGCGTCCCCTGCACCACCACCATGCCGTCATCCACGTGCTCCACCACGGCGCGGTAACGCTGCTCGGACCGATGCAGGGCTTCGACAATGGTCTTGCGCTCGGTGGTGTCGGCAAAGAACGACATGGTGGCCGGGCGGCCCTCCCAATGGGCGTTGGTCGAGTGCGTCTCCAGCCAGCGCACGCCGCCATCGGCGTCAAGGCGGCGGATCTCGGTCTTGACGGAAAGCGTTTCGCCGCTCTGGCGCCGCGCCAGCCGCTCGGCCACACCGGCGCGGTCGTCCGGATGCAGCAATTCGGTGCTGCGCAGCCCCAGCAGCTCTGACGGCGCAATACGCAAGATCTCGCTCGCCTGCGGATTCGCGAACACCACCACTTCATCCTGGATTACCACCATACCCTCGCCCAGGTGCTCGACGACCGAGCGGTAACGCTCTTCCGATCGGCGCAGCGACTCCTGGGCCTGCAGCCGCTCGGACGCTTCCCGTCCCAGCACATCGAACCCGTCCGCAGTGCCCACCTCGTCCGCCCAGCGCTCAATCGCCGGCGTTAGCTGCGCGCCTTCTGCCCGTGCAGCCGCTATCAATCCTGCCAGATGGCGCTCGCGCGCCTGCAGACCGCGCAGCGCCTCATGCAGCGCGGTGGCATTCAGACTGGGCAACGGGACTTCTTCATCTGGCATGGTGCAGGCGCCTTGCGCCCCGCTATGCTACACGGCGAGTTCCCGCCTGGCAGGGTCTGGCAACCGCCACATCAGGCGCGGTCGCCGAGTTCCACAGCATCGAAATTGG
>JANNDB010000503.1:0-2575 GCA_031387285.1 Betaproteobacteria bacterium
CAGCCAACCCGGTTTGAACTCGCCATCAACCTGGGAACTGCCAAGGCACTTGGATTGAAAGTGCCCCAGGGCATACTGCTGCGGGCTGACCGTATCGTCGAATGATGGCGATCGGCCGGCTGACGCCACCCCTGGGAGCCCGCATGGACTGGAACACTGTCGACGCACCCGCATTCGGACGCTCTCTGTCCGGACTCGGATTGAACATCCTGGTGCGCGACGTATCGCGCAGCGTCCGTTTTCTCCAGCAGGTATTCGCGATGGAAGCCTTCCGGGTGTCGGAGAAGTTCGCCATCCTGCGCTACGGTCAGCAGATTTTCCAGTTGCACGCGGACGCCACCTATGGTGCGAACCCGCTGCTCGGGTTGTTGCCGGCACTGGACGCACGCGGTGCCGGTGTCGAACTTCGCCTGTTCGACAGCGACCCCGACGACGCAGTGGCTCGTGCCACCACACACACCGGGGTCACCGTGTTGCAGGAGCCAACCGACAAACCGCACGGCCTGCGCGAGGCCTACATCCTCTGCCCGGACGGTTATGCCTGGGTGCCGAGCCGGCCGCTGCCTGCCTGTGACCCCGCGACACCCACAAGGGGCACGACCGGGTAAAGGTCAAATGACCGGCAACGGCGATCAGTCCAGTGTCAACCCGATCTGCCTGACCAGCCCGCCAAAGCGTACGTGGTCGGCCTTGATCTGCGCATCAAACTGCTCGGGGCTGGTGGCATAGGTTTCCATGCCGCCCGCGTTGGCAAAGCGCTCTTTCAAAGCTTGCTTTTGTTGGGCTTTGGCAATCTCGCTGCGCAGGCGTTGCAATACCTCAGGCGGCGTGCCCCTGGGTGCAAATACGCCCAGCCAGATCGAATTGCGAAAGCCAGGGTAGGTCTCGGCCACGGTCGGCACATCGGGGAAGGCCGCCGAGCGCTTGAGCCCGGTGGTGGCAATGGCACGCAGGTTGCCCGCCTTGATCTGCGGCGCGGTCGACGAGCCTGCAAACATGGTCGCCACTTCGCCCGCCATGGTGGCTGCCGTGGCCGGGGAGCCGCCCTTGTAGGGCACATGCTTGAGGTCAATCCCGGCCGCCTGTTTCAGCATCTCCATGGTGAGGTGGTGCTGGCTGCCATTGCCGCTGGAGCCGTAGAACAGCGGCGGGTTGCTCTTGCGCGCCAGATCGACAAACTCCGCGAGCGTCTTCACGGGTAGCTTGGGGTTGACCGAAAGTACAAAATCGTTGCTGGCAAGCGAAGCCACGGCAACCAGGTCCCTCAAAGGGTCGAAGGGCATCTTCGCGTACACATGCGGGTTGATCACAAAAGTGCTGTCGGTCCCCAGCAGAAGGGTGTAGCCGTCAGGCGCAGCCTTGGCAACCAGGTCGCCCGCGATGTTGCCGTTGGCGCCTGGGTGGTTTTCCACGATCACCTGCTGGCCGAGCAGGGGCGCCAGTTCAATGGCCAGTGAGCGGGCGGCTACATCCGGCGCGCCGCCGGGCGGGATGTGCACGATGATGCGCACGGGGCGCACGGGGTAGTCTGCCGCATGGGCCTGCACGAACAGTGCAGCACAGGCCGGGATCAGCGCCATCTTCAGCAGGGTCCGCCGACGGTCAATGCGAATGGATGGGCGTAGCATGGCAGACTCCGGCAAATTTTGATTATCTCCCCCGGTATTTGCTGCATGCATGGACTTGCTGAAAGAACCTGATGAACATCCCTCTCACCGTGGCGGTGGGCGACTACGAGCATGTGCGCGATGTGACCGACGGCACCGTGCGCGTGCAGGGCGTCGACCTGACGGTACTGCGCATGCCTCCTGAGGAAGCCTTTTACCGCTTCATCAATCACCAGGAGTTTGATGTGTCGGAGCTGTCGTTTGCCAAGGCGATTGCCTTTGCATCGCAGGACGATCCGCGCTTTGTTCTGCTGCCCGTGTTTCCGTCACGCGTGTTCCGGCATTCTTCGATTTATGTGCGCGTGGGTTCGGGCCTCGAGCAGCCCGAACAACTGGCGGGAAAGCGCATCGGCGTACCCGAGTGGGCGCAGACTGCCGCAGTGTATTCGCGTGGCATGTTGATGCATGAGCACGGCATCTCGCTGCAAAGCGTGTTGTGGTTCCAGGCTGGCGTCAACGATGCGGGCCGCAAGGAAAAGGCCCGGCTCAAGTTGCCACAGGGCGTGGTCTGCACCCCCGTGCCCGACGCTTCACTGTCGCAAATGCTGCTCGACGGGCGGCTGGACGCAGTGCTGTCGGCCCGTCCTCCCGATGCGTTTATGCAGCACCCCGACAAGGTCAGCCGCCTGTTTGCCGACAGCCGAGCGGCCGAGAGAAGCTATTTTTCCAAGACGGGCATCTTCCCCATCATGCATGTGCTGGCCATGCGCCGCGCGGTGTACGAGCGCAACCGCTGGCTGGCGCGCAACCTGTTGACCGCTTTTGAACAGGCCAAGAACAACTCACTGGCGCGTGCGCTGGACGTGACGGCCTCGCATTTCGTGCTGCCCTGGGTGGCCGACCTGGCGCGCGATGCGCAATGCATGCTGGGCCAGGACTTCTGGCCCTACGGGCTCGACGCCAATCGC
>JANNDB010000520.1:0-6640 GCA_031387285.1 Betaproteobacteria bacterium
CAAACGAGACCAGGGTCAGCACAATGGCCAGGTGGCGCAGCGCTGGCGGTGGACTCCACCACTGCACGGGCATGGCACGCGCGATGCCGAATCCCCAGACGATCAGCACAAAGCCGGCAACCGAGGCGAGCGAGTAAAGCCCCTTCCACGGTTGGGCGCCGATGCGCCGGATGGTCGCACTGCGCCAGTCGTCGGCAAATATGCGCACCGAATGCACGCCGAGAAAGAGCACCAGGCCAAGCAGTAAAACAGTCATCGGAGGTCCTGGTGAGTCAGGCGCCGTACACCCGGTTCTTGCCGGCACGCTTGGCCGTGTACATGGCCTGATCTGCACGCTTGATCGCGTCGCCGCTGTCCTCATCGGGGCCGACCTGCGCGACTCCGGCGCTGAACGTGATCAACACCTTTTCGGTGCCGGCCAGGAAGAAGTTACGGGTCAGCTCCCGCTGCAGTCGCGTCATGGCCTCCACCCCCCGATCGAGTGGCGTGTCAGGCAGCAGGATCACAAACTCCTCACCACCGTACCGGGCCAGCGTGTCCTGGGGCCGCATCGATTCCCGTGCAACCCTGGCCAGGTGCGCCAGCGCCTGGTCGCCGGTTGCGTGGCCCAGGCTGTCGTTGAGACGCTTGAAATTGTCGATGTCCAGCAGCGCCACACAAAAGGGGCTTTCCTTGCGCCGCATGGCCGACACCTCGCGATTCAGGGCCTCGTCCAGTCCCTTGCGGTTGAGCGCACCAGTCAGCGGGTCGTGCCTTGCCTGCGCGCTGACGCGGTCCAGCTCCATGTGCAGTTTGACGATCTCCGCCTCGGTCGCCCCTGCCCGTTCGCGCATGCCGTGCAGTTCGTCGCGCGCACTCAAGGTGTTGGCAGCCATGGTGCGCGTGGTCGACACGATTTCCTTGAGTACCGGCGTCAACTCTTCCAGAGTCTTCGCCTGCTCCACCATGCGTGCGCTTTCTTCCAGCTTGCTGCCGTATTCGCCGGTCGCATCGGTGACGACCGACAATCGCTCGATGAAGGCACCCAGCATCTGGCGCATTTCTTCCTGCGCCTGCACGGCGCGCCCCTTGGCTTCCGCCTGCTTGAGCATCACGTCACGCAGGCGCCGCTCCACATCGTCAAGCCGGCGCAAGGTGAGCGGCGGCGTGGCAGCACCCAAGAGCGCATCGACCTGCCCCTTGAGCCATCGGTCATCGAGACTGAGTTCGCTGATGTTCTCCAGGATCAGGTGCAGCAGGTGCAGCAGGGTTGCCTTGATTTCGGCCTGGTCTTCCGCAGCGAACGACACCCGATGGCCAAACGTGCCCAGCATCTGCTTGACCCGCACCAGATCGGCCCCGGGCTCGCGCATGACCTGCAGCAACTCCTTGGTCTGTTCGGCAAACCGTGCATCGTCCGAGCCCAACGCCGGTCGTGCGAACTCGATCAGGCGGGCAATCTGCTCCAGAAAATCCGCTGTCAGCGCCGGTGCCGCCGGGCTGCTGACGGACACCGGTGGCGCAGCGCTGCTATCGGCTGCCTGTACCGCGCCAAAACCGGAATCGTCACCATTGCCCTTGGGTCGGAAGGCGCCGTAAGCCACCAGTGCGCTGTGCACGCCCGCCCAATTGAGTTGGCTGATGGCGTACTCCAGCAGGCTACGCTGCTTTTGCTGGCCTGGGGTGACGGCTGGCAAATCCTGGGCGATACGGCGCAGCTGCTCGGCCGGAAACGGCGTCTCTGCGCGCACTCCGCCGATCTCGTTGAACACCATCAAGTAGTTGGCAGGCGTCGGCGCCAGCTTCCTGGTCGCCAGCTGCTTGAGCGTATCGCGCGCCAACTCCGGTACCGTTTTCCCTGACATTTTCCTGTGCCCTTCAATTCACCCATCGACCACCCAGAAACCGCTGCAGCGCCATCACCGTGCGCTGCGGGTCCTCCTGGTGCGGCACATGGCCCAGTTCGTCGAATTCCACCAGCGTGGCGTTCTTGATGTCCCGGGCAAACTGCCGGCCCCATTGTGGCGGGATCAGCCGGTCCTGCCCGCCCCACAGGATCAAGGTTGGCATGGACACCGACTGGATGTCTTGTGCGTTCCCGGCGGCCGTGGCGTCCATCCGCAATCCCAGCGCCTTTCGATTGCCGGCACGCAGGGCCATATCGTAATACCTGTCCACCAGTTCAGCCGTAACTTTCGAGGGGTCGCCGTACACGTTTCGTACACTGGACAAGACCAGGCCGCGCGGCAACAGATGTTCGAACACCGCGCGCCCAGCCTTGCTGCGCGCCAGCCGAAACGCCAGGGGGACCTCGGCCGGCGTAAAGGCATATCCGCCGGCGTCCACCAGCACCAGCTGCTGCACCCGTTGCGGCGCCGCGAGGGCGGTTGCCCAGGCAATCTGCCCACCCAGCGAGTTACCCGCCAGCACACAGCGCTGCACACCGAGTTGATCCAGCACGGCGTTCACGAAGCGTACATAGCGGGCAATGGAATAGTCATTGCCCGGGTCTGGCCCGGTCAGGCCAAACCCGGGCAGATCAAAGCGGATGACGCGGCGCTGGCGGCTCAACACGGCAGACCAGCCGTCCCAGGTGTGCAGGCTGTCCGAGGTCCCATGCAGCAGCACCAAAGGAAGAGGGTCATCCGCCGGTCCCTCGTCACGCAGGTGAACCGCCATGCCGTCCACCTGTATGAAGCGCGACGGCGGCGCGGCCCAACGCGCCTGCAAGGCCTCCACAGGTTTGTCTGGCGCCCAGCTGACCAGCACGCCGGTCACGGCGAAGAACAGCACGCCAGCCAGTACCAGCCACACCGATCGGCGCAGGAGGGAAGGCATCAGATATGTCTCGCTCGCGTCAACGGTTGGTGCACCACGCACAGGAACTCCCCCAGCGTGCGCCGCTCTGCGACGTTGAGCCGGCCGGGCCGGGTCGCCGCGTGCTGGCACTGCAGCAGCCGGCGCTCCACGTGGTCGTAGACATCGTCGCGGCGGCTGACTTCGTCCAGGGGACCGGAGCTTGGCCATTCCAGATCACAGCCATCGTCGAGCACCACCAGCACATCAAGCTCCATCTGGTCGAAGAACCCGGGTTGCTGGACCCTGCGGTCCATCTGCGCCTTGAGCAGGAGGGCCTGCACGTAGGCATGGGTGATCGGGGATGCCATGGCTCTCCAGCCCGCCGCCTGCGCACGAAACCATTGCCCGTCCAGGTCAATCCGCACCCGTCCCTGAGTGGTTTCACGCATCAGCACCATCATGCCGTGTTCGTGCAACACCAGGTGATCCACCTGCGCCATGGAGCTGCCCGAGACAACGCGCACACCATTGAGTACATCCACCGTTTGGCTACGCCGGAAGTAGCGGCGCAGGTAGTAGGCGAGCTTGTCTGCCTCCATGCGGGCCGCCACTTCATCCGGGTTGCCGTCAAACGGATCGAGCTCTTTGAGAATCATGGTGAAGCCGGGGCTCGGATATTGGGTGTGCTGGCGATTGCAGGCGCGAAGCTGCACAAACCAAGCTCCCTATTGCGCAGCAGCCTTGCTGACAGGGCGATGCAAAGTGCGCAGGAAATCAGCCAGGCGGCGCCGCTCGGAGCCGGTCAGCACGCCCGGCGCGGTAGCTACCCGCTTGCATTGCGCGATACGCTGCATCACGCGTTCATGCACCTGCTCGGCATTACACACCTCCACCAGCGGACCCATGGTCGGCCACTGGATGTTGCTGGTATCGGGAACGGCGACCAGCACGTCGAGCTCGACCCCGTCAAAGAACCCTTTTTGCCGCACGTTCTTGTCCAGGAATGCCTTCAGCGAAAGGGCGCGCAGATAGGCGCGCGTGATGGGCGAGCGCATCTCTACAGGTTCTCCGCCGCGCACGCGCAGCCATTGTCCATCGTCCTGGATACGTACAGGCTCGGTGATGCTCTCGCGCTCCAGTACCAGCAAACCAAAGGGGTGCAGCAGCAAGTGATCGACCAGTGCCACGGTACTGCCTGAACCGATGCGCAGGTAGTTCAGCACGTCGACCTCGGTACTCTTGCCAAAAATGCGCCGCAACTGGTAGGCCATCCGGTCCTGTGCAATACGCACCGCGATGTCCTCCGGGGTGCGGCCGACAAACGGATCGAGCTCCTTCAAGACCATGAACTAGACACAAACGGAAGAATAAGAGCCGGTGATGTTACCTGCCAACCATCAACCCGCGGTCGCACTGCGGCTCAGGCGCCGCGCCCGCACCGCGCGTGCCAACCCTTCCAGCACGGGGCGGGTCTGCTCCATGCTGATGCAGGCATCGGTGACCGACACCCCATGCGCCAGCGGCGTGCCCGGCACGATGTCCTGGCGGCCTTCCTGCAAATGGCTCTCGATCATCACGCCGATGATGCCCTTGTTGCCCGCGGCGACCTGGCTGGCGACATCGGCCGCAACCTCGATCTGGCGCCGGTGCTGCTTGCTGCTGTTGGCATGCGAGACATCCACCATCACCTGGGCGCGCAGGCCCGCGCCGGCCAGCATGGTGCAGGCTGCGGCAACATCTGCTGCACTGTAGTTGGGCTGCTTTCCACCACGCAGGATCACATGGCAGTCAGCATTGCCACGCGTCTCGAACACCGCGGCCTGCCCCATCTTGGTCATGCCCATGAAGGCGTGGGCGGCCTGCGCGGCCTGGATCGCGTCGCTGGCGACCTTCACGCCGCCGTCGGTACCGTTCTTGAAGCCGACCGGGCAGCTCAAGCCGGAGGCAAGCTGCCGGTGGCTCTGGCTCTCGGTCGTGCGGGCGCCGATCGCGCCCCAGCTCACCAGGTCGGAGATGAACTGCGGGCTCAGCAGATCCAGGAACTCGGTGCCCACGGGCAGCCCGATATCCAGAACGGCGAGCAATAACTTGCGCGCCATTTCCAGGCCTTCATTGATCGCGAAGCTGCCATCCAGATGCGGGTCATTGATATACCCCTTCCAGCCCACCGTCGTGCGTGGTTTCTCGAAGTACACCCGCATGACCAGCAACAGCTCATCTTGCAGCAATTGTTGCTGCGCGCGCAGGTCCCGCGCGTACTGCAAGGCCTGGTCGTGGTCATGGATCGAACACGGGCCAACCACCACCACCAGCCGGTCGTCTTCACCGCGCAACACGCGGGACACTGCGGCGCGGCTCTGCTCCACCAATGCCAGCGCCTGCGGGCCCACGGGCAACCACTCCTGCAACAATGCCGGGGTGATCAATGGCCGTACAGCTCCAATGCGGGTGTCATCAATGCGCGTCGCGTCCTGGGTAGAAAGCGGGTTGGATGGGGTGTGGGCATGGGTGGTCATGGCCAAATTGTCGTCAATTTCGGGCTGGCGTCCATATCCTGCGCTGCGCTGCCCCGCTGTATCTGCATGACGTCGCCACCACTCGCAATGGGTGCAGGGCCTTCGCCGCCTGCCATCAGCGCCCTGCTGCACGCCAGGGCGCGTGAGGTCCCGGTGACGGTGGGTTTGATCGGCATCAACGTCCTGGTATTTGTGTTGATGCTGTTTGCCGGCGCGAGCCTGTGGCACGGTGACAGCAGCGTCCAGTTGGCCTGGGGAGCGAGTTTCGGGCCCGCGACCCAGGACGGCCAGTGGTGGCGACTGTTCACCGCGATGTTCCTGCATTTCGGCATCGCCCACCTGGCGCTGAACATGTGGGCCCTGTGGGACGTCGGCCGGCTGGTCGAGCGCCTGCTCGGGCGCGCGCGGTTTGCATTGCTGTTCCTCGGTAGCGCGACTGCAGCCAATCTGCTGTCGCTGGCGATCAACGGTGGCAACGCGGTATGCGCCGGCGCGTCGGGCGGCGTGTTCAGCCTGTATGGCGCATTGCTGGTATTTCTGTGGCGCGAGCGCCGCCAGGTCGATCCGGCTGAGTTTCGCTGGCTGTTCATGGCCGCCGGCGGCTTTACGGTCGTCTCGTTGGGCATGGGCTTTGTGATCGCCGGTATCGACAACGCCGCCCATATCGGCGGCCTAGCCGCTGGCGCGCTGTTGACGCCGGTTCTGGCACGGCCGTGGTCGCCGCAAAGCCCGCCGGTCGGCCCGTGGCGCTGGCTCGCGCCAGGGGTGCTCGTCACGGCACTCGCCTCTATCGTCGCCCACCTGCCCGCGCCCGGTTACCGGTTGAGCGACGAACTCCGCGCACAGGCCGCCATCCGCCAATTCCTGGCCGACGACCGGCGCCTGTCCGAAAGCTGGAATACCCTGCTCAGCGCCAAGCCGCGCGAGGGCGTCACGTTCGAGCAGCTTGCAGGGCGTATCGAAAGCCGGGTCGGCGCCGGCTACCAGGAGAATTTCGAGCAGCTATCGGCGCTGCGGCTCGACCCGGGGGCTCCGTCTGCTCCGGCACTTGAGGAGCTGCGCCGGTACGCGGCGCTGCGTGGTGATGCCTCACTCGCCTTGGCGGATGGATTGCGCAAGCAGGACCCGGTCAAGGTGCGCAAGGCGCTGGAGACTGCGCGTCAGGCCCCGGCCCTGGCGCGAAAGGCTTCGGCGCCGCGCGGTGGGGCTTCACGCTGAGGCCGGGCGTCCGTGGATCAGATATCAATATTGCCTGCGCGCAACGCATTGGCCTCAATGAACTCGCGCCGCGGCTCGACCTCGTCGCCCATCAGCATGGTAAAGACGCGATCGGCTTCGATGGCGTC
>JANNDB010000526.1:0-2562 GCA_031387285.1 Betaproteobacteria bacterium
AAATACCGGCTGCACCCTGCACCTGATCGAACCGCTGGGTTTCTCCATGGAGGACCGCCAGTTGCGGCGCGCCGGGCTGGACTACCATGAATTTGCAACCGTGCGCCGGCATGCTGGCTGGCCTGCTTTCCTGGCAGCTGAACAGCCACCGCCCCAAAGCCTGTTTGGCCTGACGACGCGTGCCACCCGAAGTTGCTTCGATCAGCGCTTTGCACCCGGCGACTGGCTGGTTTTTGGCTCGGAGACGCGCGGCCTTGCCGCGACCGTGCTGGCGCAGCTCGGGCCCGCACAATGCCTGCGCCTGCCCATGCGCAAAGGCCAGCGCAGCCTCAACCTGTCCAACGCGGTGGCCGTGACGGTTTTCGAGGCCTGGCGCCAGAACGGTTTTGCCAGCGCCGCGCCCGCGGCTCAGCCATAACGCCGGCCGATCGATTCGGCCACGCACACCGGCTTTGCTACACCCTCGCGCTCAATCGCCACCTGCCAGGTGATCTGAAAACCATTGTTGTCGATGGGCTCGGACTTGAGCAATGTGAAACGCCCGCGCACCCGGCTGCCAGCCGGCACCGGCCCGGTAAAGCGAACCTTGTTCAGTCCGTAGTTGACGCCCATGCCGTTTTGCCGGATTTCCATGGCATTTTGCGACAGCATCGGAATCAGCGAAAGCGTCAGGAAACCGTGCGCAATCGGCGCCCCAAAGGGTCCGGCCTTGGCGCGCTCCACGTCCACATGAATCCACTGGTAGTCCCCGGTAGCCTGTGCGAACTGATTGATCTGCTCCTGGCTCACCGTGATCCAGTCGCTTACGGCGACTTCCTGCCCGACCAGCGCAGTCAGGTCGGCGAATTTCTCAAACGTTCTCATATTGCGATAAAACCCCGCGGTAAATTGGTCCGACGCCCTACTGGCCCAGCCACTTGCAGATGGGCTGCCATTGCTCAAGATCCTTTTCGACACGCCCTGGCGCCACGTCGAACAGAGTCAGGCCGCGGGCAGCCAGATGCACATAGTTCTGCGTGTCGCGGAGATAGCCCAGTACCGGCAGCCCCAACGAATCAACAAAAGAATGCAGCTTGTCGGACGACAGGGTGCGCGCGTCCACCCGCATGCCGACCAGTGCCACTTCCGTCTTGCCTGCATGCCGGTTGGCCGCCAGTTCGTCCAGAAAGGCGCGCGTGGCAAAGATGTCGAATACGCTGGGCTGGAGCGGAACGAGCACCTTGTCCGCCATCTTCATCAAGTCCTTGAATCGCCAACCATTCAAACCGGCGGGGGTATCCAGCACAACATGCGTTGTGCCTTTGGGTGGTTTGGCAATCAAATCGGCACTGATGTCCCAGGTGCTGATGGGGCGGGCCGCCGCAGGTCGCAAACCCAGCCACAGACGTGACGACTGCTGGCGGTCGGCGTCCCCAAGCATGACTGCGTGACCCCTGGCGGCGTAGTACCCCGCAATATTGGTGCTGAGCGTGGACTTCCCGACCCCGCCCTTTGGATTGGCTACTACGACCACTGGCATGGCAGTCTCCTCGGATGTGGACTTTGCGCTATGTTAGCGGTATGCGTATGCCTCCAGCACGCGTTTACGCGCCATAACTTTCGCCATCCAACACGAGACTCCATGGAAAACTCTCCCGCATGGCTGATCAACAGCCTGATCTACCTGAGCGCCGCCGTCATCGCGGTTCCGCTTTCACGTGCCCTCGGGCTGGGCTCCATCATTGGTTACCTGGCCGCAGGCATAGTGATCGGCCCCTGGGGCATCGGCCTCGTCACCAAGGTTCAGGACATCCTTCATTTCGCCGAATTTGGCGTGGTGCTGATGCTGTTCCTGGTGGGCCTGGAACTCGATCCACGGCGTCTGTGGAGCCTGCGCCGCCCGATTTTTGGATGGGGCAGCGCACAATTGCTGGCCTGTGCACTGGTCCTGGGCGCTGCAGCACTGCTGCTGGGAATCGGTTGGAAGCTGGCCCTGGTGGCCGCCCTCGGACTGGCCTTGTCCAGCACCGCGATTGCGCTGCAGGTGATGGGCGAACGCAACCTGATGCCAACATCCAGCGGCCAGTCGGCTTTCTCAATCCTGCTGTTTCAGGACGTGGCCGCAATTCCTGTTCTGGCGCTGCTGCCTTTGCTGGGTGGTGTCGCGGCCGACGCGGCTTCGGAAGCAGGCTTCCTGGTCGAAGCGGCACAGGTCATCGGGGTGGTGGGCGCGATCATCCTGGGCGGGCGCCTGCTGTTGCGCCCCTTGTTCCGCTGGATAGCCCGCTCCCGTACACCGGAGATATTTACTGCGGCGTCCCTGCTGCTGGTGGTCGGTATCGCGGCCCTGATGCAATTGGTCGGCCTCTCCATGGCGCTTGGAGCGTTCCTGGCAGGCGTGTTGCTGGCCGAGAGCGAGTATCGGCGTGAGCTGGAAACCGACATCGAGCCATTCAAGGGCCTGCTGCTCGGCCTGTTCTTCATGGCAGTTGGCATGGGCATCGACTTCGGCGTACTGCTCGGACAACCCGGCCTGGTGGCACTGGCGGTGCTGGGTCTTTTGGGTTTGAAGGCCATGGTCAT
>JANNDB010000537.1:0-3114 GCA_031387285.1 Betaproteobacteria bacterium
TCTACGCCGCGCCGTTTTCGTTTGCGCACCGGCGCGCCCTGCTTCCAGACGCGCCGCCCACTGCAGCCCCCTTCAACCCGCCCGCCATCGGCATGGAACGCAGCTACCAGGAGATCCTGCATGTGCACGACCTGCTCGGGATTCCATCGAGCGGCCGCGTGTTGCGTGGCAGCGCGGGATATCTTGCGTCGGCTGGCCGGCCGTTGCGCAGCGAGGCGGCCGACCATCTGATCGCAATGGCGCGTGCCTGCCCCGAAGACGCTCCGCTGTATGTCGTGGCGCTGGGCTGCGTCACGAACATCGCCAGCGCATTGCTGCTGGCGCCCGACATCGTGGAAAAGACCGTGGTGGTTTGGACCAGCGCCTTTCCGTCGCACGCGCCGCACGTCAACAATTCGTTCAATCTGGAACAGGATGTGCACGCCAGCCGCTGCCTGCTGGACAGTGGTGTACCCCACGTCTATCTGCCGGGCTACCACGTGGGCGCCCAGTTGCGGATGTCATTGCCCGAAGTGGAGCGTTATGTGCGGGGTCGAGGTGCGATAGGAAATTACCTGCATGCGCTGTTCACCCACAACCCACTGTGGCCGGTCCTCGGTCTCGATGGCACCGAACCGTACAGCTGGGTGATCTGGGACATCATCAACATCGCCTGGCTGATCAACCCGGCGTGGGTACCCAGCGAACTGGTGCGTACGCCCCGGCTCGGAACAGACCTGCGCTGGGTGGCTGATCCGACCAGGCATTTGATGCGCGAGGCCTACGGCGTGCAACGCGATGCGATATTTGCTGACCTGGTCGCCAAGCTGCCCGGCGTGCGAATCTGACGATCGTACGCCGTCGCGGCGCAGCCACTCCCGCTCCGGTGGGTCGCCGCGCACGGACAGGTCGGCCTTGCGTGCCTGGGCGTCGGGCGACAGCAGGAAGTTGACGAAGGCCCGCGCGCCAACCAAACCCGAACACCTCCTGCTACACATCCCGATCAAGCTGCACGTCGCCATGCCGCAATGGCAGTTCGCGTAGACAGGGCGGCGGGGCTTGCAGGATCAGCAGTCAATCCTTGGCACCCGGCGCCGCCGGTTGCCGCCGGCTTGCGGCAAACCAGAACGCCACCTGGCTGACCATGTTGGCGCCGACCAGCACAACGGCCGCCGACAGCGCCTGGTCAGCACCCAGACCGACCAGGCCGCTGCACGCAGCGCCCACCGCCATCTGCGCAAACCCGTAGACGCCGGAAGCGGCGCCGGTTACCGCCGGGTCCACGTTGATGGCCAGCGCCAACGCGGTGGGGGCGGCGAGTCCGACACCGACCGTGAACAGGAACATCACCGCAGCCACCGCCAGCACCGGCAGTTGGCCCGTCGCCGCCATAGCCAGAAAACAGCAAGCCATGCCCAGGCTGGCAGCGTTGCCCCACACCAACAAGTTGTGCACGTCGTGGCGGCGAATCATGCGGGTGGCGATGAAGCTGCCGATCCACAGGCCCGACACCTGCATCGTCAGAAACCATCCCACCTCGTGGCCGCTGCGTCCCATCTGCTGTACCAATATGAACGGTGCGGCGGCGAAGAACCCGTAAACCGCAGTGGTCGCGCAAGCGCCACCAAGCGCATAGGCGAGAAATACAGGCGTGCGCAGCAGTTGGCCATAACTGTGTCGCAATCGGCCCCAAGTGGCATTGCCGGCATCCAGCAACGGCCGGGTTTCATGCAGGATGCGCCAGCCGAACAGGAGGTCGATGACGCCTAGCAAGGCCAGGGCCAGCAGTACCGAGCGCCAGCCCAGCCCCGACGACAGAACGGCGCCGATGATGGGCGCCAGGCCCGGCCCGATGGTCACCATCAGGTTCATCAAGGCCAGGCGCCGCGCGGAGTCTCCGAGTGCGGCCGTATCGCGCACCATGGCACGCCCCAGCACCAGTCCGGCGCTGCCGCCAAAACCCTGAAACAAGCGCGCGACGATCAGGACCTGGGCATCGGCCGCCCATGCCGCTACCAGGCTCGCCCCCGTGAAAAGCAGCAGTCCGACCATCAGCACCGGCCGGCGGCCGAAGCGGTCGGACGCCGGGCCCCAGAGCAACTGGCCGACGGCCAGCCCGGCGATGTACAGGCTGATCGTCAGCTGCACGGTGCCGGTGCTGGCGCCGAGTTCGCGCGCAGCAAAGGGCAGGGCCGGCAGAAAGACATACATACCGACCGTGCTGGAGAACGCGATCATCGTCAGCAACCACAGCGGAACCTGAGCCGGGGATTTCACGGCGGTGAATGGGTTGCCGGCCTGGCCACCTTCTCCAGCTTGCGTGTCTCGCCGATCTTCAGCACGTCGAACTGCGGCTGCTGCAGGCCGCGCTCGGCGCGCATGCGCTCCAGCACCTGTGGCGGCTCGTCCAGCGGCTCGTCGGTCAGCGACTCGAACGTGCCCCAGTGCATTCCGATGGCCCGCTCGGCGCGCAGGTCGGCGCGCACCTGCACCGCTTCGGGTACGTCGACGTGCATGACCTTCATGAACCAGCGCGGCGCGTAGGCTCCGATCGGGATGAAGGCCATGTCGAACGGCCCCAGGCGTTGCCCGATGTCCTTGAAGTCCGCCGAATACCCGGTGTCGCCGGTGTGGATCAGGCGCAGGCCTTCGCCTTCCACCACCCAGCCGCCCCACAGGCTCTGGTTGGTATCGGTGATGCCGCGCCGGCTCCAGTGTTGCACCGGCACGAAGGTGATGCGCAGCGGGCCCTCGCCCGTCTCCTGCCACCAGTCGTATTCGTCCACCCGCGTGATGCCGAGATCCCTGAACCAGGGGGAAAGGCCCTTGGGCACGAGGAATCGCGGGCTGCCGTGGTCAGATGCTGCGAGACGCCGGACCGAATCGGCGTCCAGGTGGTCGTAATGGTTGTGGGAAACCATCACCAGGTCGATCCGCGGCAACTCGGGAATGTCGATCGGCAGGGGCACGACGCGCTTCGGGCCGGCAAAGCTGACAGGCGAGGCCCGCGGCGCGAACGTCGGGTCGAACAGGATGTTCTTGCCTGCCAGCCGCACCAGCATGGTGGCGTGCCCGATCCAGGTGACCGACGGGTTGTTTTCAGCGGCAGCCAGCGCCACCGGATCGGTCTTGACG
>JANNDB010000540.1:0-3415 GCA_031387285.1 Betaproteobacteria bacterium
CGACCAACCAGGGTATGCAGGGACAGGCGGCGCTCGACCTGTCGCTGGACCGCCTGCCGCCTGATGCGCTCGTGTCCGATCTTGTTTACGTGCCGCTGGAGACACCCTTGCTCGCTGACGCGCGTCAGCGTGGGCACCGCACGGTGGATGGCCTGGGTATGCTGCTGCACCAGGCGCGGCCGGCTTTCCATGCCTGGTTTGGTGTCATGCCCGAAGTCACGCCGCAATTGCGCTCACTGACTGTCGCCAGCCTGGGATGATGAGCGTGGAACTCTCCATCAACGAAGCGGAGGTCGAGGTCACGGCCATCCGGGCGCAGGGGGCGGGTGGACAGAATGTCAACAAGGTCTCCAGTGCCATTCACTTGCGTTTTGACATTCCCGCCTCCACCCTGCCCGCCGATGTGAAAGCGCGTTTGCTGGCACTGCGTGACAAACGCATCACCCAGCAGGGCGTACTTGTGCTCAAGGCACAGAGCCATCGAACGCAGGACATGAACCGGCTCGACGCTTTTTCCCGCTTGCACGAGCTCGTCAACAGCGTGGCGGTGGCGCCGCTGGCGCGGCGCGCGACACGGCCCACGCGTTCATCGGTGCAGCGCAGGCTGGATGGCAAGTCACAACGTGCCCAGACCAAGACACTGCGCGCGCGGGTGCTGGAATGAAGCATCCAGGCGCCTGCCCGGCTGGAACTTGACCTTGCGGGTCGCGCACTAAGATACTGGCATCACAGCATACCCGCCCCCCATGTCCCAGCCATCCGTCCCGCAACCTGCTGCCGCATCCGGGTTCTTTGCCGCGTTGCCGCTGCTGGCAACGGCGGCAGACAGTTTTGACACCAGCCGCTATCGCCCTGCGCCGGATGACTGGGTGCTGGTGGTGACGGACATCGTGGACTCCACCGTGGCGATTGCCAACGGCAAGCACAAGACGGTCAACTTCGTCGCGGCCATGGCGATAGGTGCCTTGAAGAACCTGTGCGCACCGGTCGCCGTGCCGTTCCTGTTTGGCGGCGACGGCTCGGTGGTGATGGTGCCACCGCAACATGCCGACGCCGCGCGCCTGGCGCTGGCCCGGGTGCGGGGTTTTGCGCAGCGCGAATTTGGTTTGACCCTGCGCGTGGGTCAGGCCTCGATCAGCGTGTTGCGCCAATTCGGAAGCGACGTATCGGTAGGGCGCTTTGAGCCGACCCCGGGCAACAGCTTCGGCGTCTTCCTGGGTGGAGGTGTAGCCCTTTTGGAGACGGCGGTGCGCGGACGCGGCGACCCGGCGCTGATCGATCGCGTGGCGATCCCGATGGCGCTCGACGATGGCGAGCCGGTGGACCTCGCGGGCTTGTCATGCCGCTGGAATCCCTTGCAATCCGGTCGCGGAAAAATGGTCACGCTGATCCTGCATGGCGCCGCCGAAGCCGGCGCCGTTCACGCCCGCGTGATGCAGCTTGCCGGCCAAGGTGGCGATGCCAGGGCGGTGCGCCTCGACACCCTCTCGTTCAGCTGGCCGCCCAAGGGGCTCATGCTCGAGGCGCAGGCGGCGCGGGGAAGTCGGCCGTTGTGGCAGGCGGTGATCAAGGCGCTGTTCGATTCGCTGGTGGCCCGGCTGTTTTTCATGGTGAAACGACCCATGGGCGGTTTTGATCCGGACAAGTACCTTGATGAAGTGACAACGAACACCGACTTCTGCAAACACGACGATACCGTGAGTTTCGTGATCGATTGCCCACTCGACTGCGTGGAGCGCATCCGTGCCTACCTGGACGGCCTGCAGGCGGCAGGCACCCTGCGCTACGGAATGAATGTCTCGGAGACTGCGCTGATGACCTGTATCGTGACTTCGCCTTCGCAGAGCCTGCATGTGCACTTTGTCGATGGCGGCGACGGCGGCTATACCAGCGCTGCCAAGACCATGAAGGCGCAGGCGCGGCCGGCGACAACACAGGCGGCGGGGCGCTGACACCATGACCCTGTCTGCCGCTACCCTCTTGCGCAAGCTGCGGCTGCTCTCCGGCCTGGTGTTGATGTGTTTTGTCATTGGCCATCTGGCCAACCTGGCGCTCGGTCTGCATTCGCTGGGTGCCATGGGAGCCGCCCGGGTCTGGTTGCTCGATCCCTGGCGTACCGGCATTGGCAGCGCGCTTCTCATAGGCTCCGCGGCGATTCACGCTGCGCTCGGGTTGTACGCCATTTCTGCGCGGCGTTCATGGGCCATGAGCCGCACCGATGCCGTTCAACTGGTACTGGGCCTGCTGACGCCACCCATGCTCATCACGCATGTGGTGGCGACCCATATTGCCGCCGAGTTCGACCGGAACTTCAATTTTGTCTACGGGCAGATGCTGGCCGTCTACTGGAGCTTTGCGCCACGTTATGCCTTCCAGCAGTTGTTCGTGGTGATGATTGTCTGGATCCACGGGGCGCTTGGCCTGTACTCCTGGATGGTTTTGCTGCCGTCCTGGCGGCGTATCGGAGGCATCGTGCTGCCGGTGCTGTTCTCCATTCCCGTTCTGGCCCTGCTCGGGTTCGCCGAAAGCGGCCGGGCGGTGCTCGAGCGGCTGGAGACCGATCCGCAGTGGAAGGCGCTGATCATGGAGCACCTGCGACCGATTGCGGCGCTGGTGGCACAGCTCGATGGTGCGAAGGACCGCATCCTGCTGGTCTATGCCGCAGTGGTCGCACTCGCCCTGGGCGTGATGACCTGGCGCACTTTGCGCGCGCGATCGCAACCCGTTAGTGTGGACTACGACGGCGGCGAATCCGCGGTGGGCCGACGCGGCCTGTCGGTGCTGGAGATCAGCACCGCTGCCCAGGTGGCGCATGCCCACGTGTGCTCGGGCCGTGGGCGGTGTGGAACCTGCCGGGTGCAGGTGGAGCAGGGCGCCCAGGCCTTGTCGCCGCTCAACGACCTGGAAGAGACCACCCTGGCGCGGGTGCACGCGCCGGCCGGCGCGCGACTGGCCTGCCAGGCGCGTGTGCTGGGACCAGGCGTGGTGGTGACACGCCTGCTGCCACCGTACGCCGATGCGTCTGCCGCACGCGAACCGGCCGCGTGGGTGCCCCAGGCGACACCCGGCCAGGTGGAGCCCGCGCCATGATGGCCTTGCTGCACTTTGCAACAGAGCGGGTGGCGGCCTGGAGCATCGCCATGAAGCAGGCACCACAGGAGTGGCAGGCCTGGATGGACGCACTGTCGGGCTCGCTGATGAGTGGCGATGGCGTGCGTGCCACCACCTACTGCCTGATCCTGTTGCTCATTGGGGGCAGTGTGGAGTGGTTGTTCTGGACCTACGCCTATGGCCCCCTGCGTGCGCTGCACGCCAGCGTCGCACGCTCACCGCTGGAGGCGCTTCGGCTGGGGCTGCGCCGGCTCGCGTTGCTGTCGGCTGGCGTGATGCTGTTCACTGCGGCCACCGTGGCCGC
>JANNDB010000545.1:0-2189 GCA_031387285.1 Betaproteobacteria bacterium
GATGGGCGCGGTGGGCCGCATCGAGCAATACCAGAAGCTGGAGTCGGTCTGGCACAAGCTGGACGAACTCACACCCACGGGAAACGGCCCGCTGCTGCCACCCATGGTGACGCTGCAGCTGCTGGGCGGGCGCAAGGAAAAAATCCGCCCGGGCGACGTGCTGGGCGCCCTCACCGGGCCGGACGGCGGCTACACGCGCGAGCAGATCGGCAAGATCACCGTGACCGAATTCACAACCTTCGTGGCGGTGGAGCGTGCCATCGCCCATGAGGCGCTGCGCAAACTCAACGCCGGCAAGGTCAAGGGGAAAAGCGTGAAGGTGCGGTTTCTGTAACAGGCGCCAGCCGCGGGCAGTTTCGAAGCCGGCGGCGGCGGCAGGGACCGTGCACCGGGGCCTCCCGCATCCGGGGGGAATAGGGTAAACATCCATCTATTGGGGTAAATAAGACATAACTTACCCCAATTGCACTAGCATTACCGCATTCATTACTGTTCGAATCCTGCCGCATGAACTCCCTCGCACCCGAATACCTTGCCAAGCTGCGCTTCGACACGCAGCAGTCGGCGACGTTGCGCGCCCTGGGTGAATACCGGGGCAAGCAGCAACTTTTTGTGGCCCAGTCACCCGAGATATTGCGTGATCTGCGCCAGGTGGCCGTCGTCGAATCCACCGAGTCTTCGAACCGATTGGAAGGTGTGGTCGTGGCGGCGCACCGGCTGAAGTCTCTGGTCCTCAAGAATGCCACTCCCCAGAGCCGGTCGGAGCAGGAGGTGGCAGGTTATCGCGATGCCTTGGGCATGATCCACGAAAGCGGCGAGGCAATGCCGTTTTCGGAAGGCACGGTCCTGCAACTCCACGGCATCCTTTACCGCTACATGCCGCAACCTGGCGGCGGCTGGAAGGCCACCAACAACGACATCATCGAGCGCCATCCCGATGGCAGCTCGCGCATCCGCTTTCGCCCGGTCGCTGCGCATCTCACGCCCATGATGATGGCGGACATGATCGCGCGCTACCGCACGGCGCTGGACCAGCACCTTGCAGACCCGTTGATTTTGGTACCGCTGGTCATCCTCGACTTCCTTTGCATCCACCCTTTCCCGGATGGCAATGGCCGCATGGCGCGGCTGCTGACGCTGCAGTTGCTCTACCACTTCGACTACGCCGTGGGTCGCTTCATCAGCCTCGAGCGCATCTTCGAAGAATCGAAAGAGAGCTACTACGAAACGCTGGAGGCCAGCTCGCAAGGCTGGCATGACGGCGCCCACGATACCGCGCCGTGGCTGGACTACTTCTGGGGCGCATTGCTGCGTGCCTACAAGGAATTCGAGGAGCGTGTCGGCACCATCGAACGCGGGCGTGGCGCGAAGAGCGACCGTGTGCGCGCCGAAATCCTGAAAAGAAGCCTGCCTTTCTCCATTTCGGAAATCGAAGAAGCCTGCCCCGGCATCAGCCGCGACATGGTGCGGGTCGTCTTGCGGGCCATGAAGGCCGAAGGTCTGATCACACCGATGGGCAAAGGGCGTGCTGCCAGGTGGGAGCAGTTAGCACAAGGGGTCAGAGACTGAATAGGATACCCATAGGCCCGCGATCCTGATGCGACTCACACTTCGCCCGCCCCTACCGTTTCACATTGTCTTTGCGGACAAGAATGCCAATCTGGTCGGGTAGCAGGTGGCAGACCTAATGGCCCGGTCGGTCGGAGTCCACCATTTGCGGCCTGCGCAGGCGAACTAGGCGTTCGAGGTAGTGACGCAGAAATTCTTCTGCGATGGGGACGGGGCACGGGTCGGAAGCTGGAAATGGATTGATCACAGGCCGTTTCGCTTTTGCCGGATATCTAGTTGCGAATCGAAGGAATCTGTCCATGTCAACGCTATTGACCGCTGTGCAGCGATTGCAGCCGGACTCGGCAATATGACTACGGTTGGGTTTGGATTGGACAGCGGTTAGCCGAGCGTAGTCGTGCAGCGATGACCTCGGATGCTCGTAGATCGTTCTGTAAACTCTCACGATTCGCGGGAGATGAGACAAGAAGCCCGAACAACGCGTCACTTTACGAGGTGAGGATCGATGGCAAAGACCAAGGATATGGAAACGATTGTTCGCGACGCGGCCGCGCGGAGCGAACTGCTGCCGGTCGCGAGCCTCCACTTCGACAGGAACAACCCACGTTTCCCGCCGAAGG
>JANNDB010000555.1:0-2335 GCA_031387285.1 Betaproteobacteria bacterium
CGTTCTTTCGGGGCGATGCCGCGCGCACCTCGGCAACAGGCGCCGGCCTTGGCCTGGCCATTGTGGAGAAGAATGTGCAACGCATGGGCGGTGCATTGCAGTTGCACAACCGCCCGCAAGGCGGCCTGGCAGTGCGCATCCAACTGCGCCTGGCCTGACATGGACGAAAGACTCTCAGGCTCTCAGGCTCTCAGCCGAGCAGCAGCGCAATCGCACGCGCCTCGATGGCGCGGCCCTCCCCCACCGGGCCCATGTGCTCAGCGGTCTTTGCCTTGACGCTGACCTGCCCGACATCGACGCACAAGGCCTTGGCAATGGCTGCACGCATGGCATCGATCCACGGCCGCAACCGGGGCGCCTGCGCGATGACCGTGCTGTCGATGTTTGCGACCGTGTAACCGGCCTCCCGCACCCGCCGCGCCGCCTCGGCCAGCAGCACTGCCGAATCGGCGCCGCAAAAACGCGCGTCGGTGTCGGGGAAATGCGATCCGATGTCACCCAGCGCGGCGGCGCCCAGGATGGCGTCGGTGATCGCATGCAGCAACACATCGGCGTCCGAATGCCCGAGCAGACCGCGCTCAAAGGGAATGGCCACGCCGCCAATGATGAGCGGACGGCCTTCCACCAATTGGTGGATGTCCCAGCCCTCGCCAATGCGCAGGCGTACGGGCGCTGGATCAGGGGTAGTCATAGTCGCTTCCGATTGCGCCGTGAACCTGACGCTGGCGCGCCATCAGCACGGCTTCGGCCAGGAGAAAGTCTTCCGGCCAGGTTACCTTGAAATTGCTCGGGCTGCCGGGCACCAGCAGCGGCGCCAGGCCGGCCTGCTCCATGGCCGAAGCCTCGTCGGTCACCAAGGTGCCCGCAGCGACCAGCGCCGCGCGCAAGGCGCCGATGCGAAACATCTGGGGCGTCTGGGCCAGCCAATGCAGTGCGCGATCGGGCGATGCAATGACCCGGCCCGACTGCGCCTTCTTCAACGTGTCCGACACCGGCAGCGCCAGCAGGCCACCCACCGGATCTGGCAGACAGGCGTCGATCAGGCGGTCTATCAGAGCGGCACTTACCAGGCAGCGTGCGCCGTCGTGTACCAGTACCCAGTCGTCCTTGTGGGCGCCAAGTGCCTGCAGTGCGGACAGGCCGTTGGCCACCGTCTCTGCGCGGCTGGCGCCGCCGCAGGGGCGGCACAGCCAGGGGCTGCCGCTGGCCGGTGCGCGCATTGGTAGAAAGGAATCTCCTGGCGCCACGATCACCACGGTGAGCGCCACCCGTTTCACCTGAGCCAACGCGGCGAGGGTGTGCAGCACCAGCGGCTTGCCGGCGACACTGTGGTACTGCTTGGGCATCGCGGCGCCGGCGCGCGAGCCACTGCCAGCGCTTGGCACCAGCGCCCAGATGCACGGCGCTGCGGTGGAAGATGTTGCTGGCGTTGGCATGGTGTTGGTCTTGCAGGGGTCAGCCCATTCTAAAATCAAGCTCTCCCCTCCCCCGGTTCCGGGCCAGGGGTTTTTGCACGACTGTGCAAGCCCATGCACGGTGACTTTTTCAAACCATGGATTTACCGAGACTCTTCAGCGGCAGGCGCTACACCATGGCGCAGCCCATCGGGTCTGCCGACGCGATGCTGCTGGCGCAACTGGCCCAGCGGGACAAACGCGAGGGGCGCCTCACCGCCATCGTCACCGCCGATGCCGCGGACGCGCAGCGCCTGCAGGAAGAAATCACCTTTTTCGCACCAGGGTTGCGCACAGCCGTGTTTCCAGATTGGGAAACGCTGCCCTACGACACCTTCTCGCCCCACCAGGACCTGATCAGCGAGCGTCTGGCGACGCTGTGGCGCATATCCCAGCGCCACAAGGACACCGGGGCCGATGTGGTGCTGATCCCGGCATCCACAGCGCTCTACCGTCTGGCGCCGCCGTCGTTTCTGGCGGCCTACACGTTCCATTTCGAAGTGGGCCAGAAACTGGATGAAGCCCAACTGCGCGCGCAACTCACCCTGGCGGGGTACAGCCACGTCACGCAGGTCGTGAGCCCGGGTGAATACGCGGTGCGGGGCAGCCTGATCGACCTCTTTCCCATGGGCTCGGCCGTTCCCTATCGGGTTGACCTGTTCGACGACGAGATCGACAGCATCCGCACCTTCGACCCCGACACGCAGCGCAGCCTGTACCCGGTACCCCAGGCCCGGCTGCTGCCGGGGCGCGAGTTCCCGATGGACGACGACGCGCGCGCGCGCTTTCGCAGCCGCTGGCGCGAACTGCTGGAGGGGGACCCGACCAAGAGTCGTATCTACAAGGACATGGGCGCGGGGGTCGCGACGGCCGGAATCGAG
>JANNDB010000619.1:0-5717 GCA_031387285.1 Betaproteobacteria bacterium
CTTGTGCCCCCCATCTTCCAGGAGTACCCCCATGACCGAAGCCTATGTGTATGACGCCATCCGCACCCCGCGTGGCAAAGGCAAGAAGGACGGTAGCCTGCACGAGGTCAAGCCCATCAACCTGCTGGCCGGTGTGCTCACCGAGTTGCAGCGGCGCAATGATTTCGACACGGCGCTGGTGGACGATGTGGTGATGGGCGTCGTTTCTCCGCATGGTGAACAGGGTTCGGTGATCGCCAAGGTGGCGGCGCTCAAGGCGGGCTGGGACTTCCGCTGTTCCGGCGTGCAGCTCAACCGCTTTTGCGCTTCCGGGCTGGAGGCCGTGAACATGGCCGCGCAGAAGGTGCGCTCGGGCTGGGAAGACCTGGTCGTCGCGGGTGGCGTGGAGAGCATGAGCCGGGTGCCGATCGGCTCCGACGGCGGTGCCTGGGCCTCTGACCCCGAAACCAACAGCCAGACCGCGTTTGTGCCGCAGGGCATTGGCGCCGACCTGATCGCCACCATCGAAGGTTTCCGCCGCGAAGACGTCGACGCTTTTGCCATGGAGAGCCAGAAGCGCGCCGCGCGCGCGCGCGAAGGCGGTTTCTTTGCCGGCTCGGTGGTGCCAGTGAAGGATTTCCTCGACCAAGTCCTGCTCGACCACGACGAATTCATCAAGCCGCATACCACCATGGAGGGCCTGGCCTCGCTCAAGCCGGCCTTCGAGGCCATGGGCGCGATGGGCTTCGACCAGGTCGCGCTGACGCGTTATCCGCAGGTCGAACGCATCCACCACGTGCACCACGCCGGCAACTCGTCGGGTCTCGTGGACGGCGCCGCCGCCATGCTGATCGGCTCGGAAGCTGCCGGAAAGACGCATGGGTTCACGCCGCGCGCCCGCATCCTGGCAGCCGCTCTGAGCGGTGCCGACCCGACCATCATGCTCACTGGTCCGATGCCGGCCGCCCGCAAGGCGCTGGCGAAGGCGGGCATGACGATCGACCAGATCGACCTGTTTGAAATCAACGAAGCCTTTGCCGTGGTGCCCATGCGGTTCATGAAGGAGATGGGTGTTCCCCACGAGAAGGTCAACGTGAACGGCGGCGCCATTGCCATGGGCCACCCGCTGGGCGCCACCGGCGCCATGATCCTCAACACCTTGATCGACGAATTGCACCGGCGCAAGCTGCGTTACGGCCTCGCCACACTCTGCGTAGGTGGTGGAATGGGTATCTGCACGATCGTGGAGCGCATCTGAAGATGAAGACCATCCGCTACGCGTTGCAGGACGGCATCGCAACGATCACCTTTGACGAACCCGGCTCCCCGGTCAACACCATGTGCCAGGACTGGCAGCATGACCTGACCGAAGTGACCGGCATGGTCGTGCGTGACAAGGAGGCCATCCGCGGCGTCATCCTGGCGTCGGCCAAGAGCACGTTTTTCGCCGGTGCTGACCTCAAGGGAACGATGCGATTGCAGCCTTCCGACGCACCCGCGGTGTTCAAGGAAATCCAGCAGACCAAGAAGAACTTTCGCACGCTCGAAACACTGGGCAAACCGGTGGTCGCCTGCATCAACGGCGCGGCGCTCGGAGGTGGCTGGGAAGTGGCCTTGGCGGCGCACTACCGCGTGGCGGTGGACGACCATAAGATCCAGCTCGGCATGCCCGAGGTCACACTGGGGCTGATTCCGGGTGCTGGCGGCATCACCAAGATGACGCGCCTGCTGGGTTTCATGGGTGCCCAGCCCTACATTCTGGAGAGCAAGCTGTTCAATCCGCGCGAAGCGGTCGAACTCGGCGTCGTGCACGAGCTGGTGGCCGACGCCGGCCAGCTGCGCGAAAAGGCACTGGCCTGGATAGCAGCCAACCCGTCGCCAGTACAGCCATGGGACGAAAAAAATTACCGCATGCCGGGCGGCGGCTTGTCCAACCCGCAGATCAAGGGCGCGCTCGCCGTGGCCCCTGCGATGATCAAGAAGACCTCGCGCGGCCTGTATCCGGCGCCGGAAGCGGCGCTGGCTGCCATGGTGGAAGGGGCGATGGTCGACTTCGATACCGCCATGCGCATCGAAAGCCGCTACCTCGTCAAGCTGATCGTCTCGCCCGTGGCGAAGAACATGATCAACACCTTCTTCTTCAACATGAACGCGATCAAGTCCGGCCAGTCGCGCCCCAAGGGCGTGCCGCGTTACAAGCCGGCCAAGGTCGGCGTGCTGGGCGCGGGCATGATGGGCGCGGGTATTGCCTATGTGCAGGCCAGCCGCGGCATCGGCACGGTATTGAAAGACGTGAGCCTGGAAAAGGCCACGACCGGTAAGGGTTACAGCACCAGGCTCACGCAGGCGCGCGTGGACAAGGGACGCATGGGCCCGCACGACCAGGCCGAACTGCTGGCGCGCATCACGCCCACCGACAAGGCGGCGGACCTGCAGGGCTGCGACCTGATCATCGAGGCGGTGTTCGAACAACGCGCACTTAAGGCCAGCGTGACCAAGGAGGCCGAGCCGATGCTGGCCGCTGGCGGCTTCTTCGCCAGCAATACCTCCACCCTGCCCATCAGCGGCCTGGCCACGGCCAGCGCGCACCCGGACAAATTCATCGGCATCCATTTTTTCAGCCCGGTCGACAAGATGAAGCTGGTGGAGATCATCCGCGGCAAGCAGACCGACGATGAAACGGTGGCGCGCGCCTTCGACTACGTCCAGGCCCTGGGCAAGATTCCGATTGTGGTGAACGACTCGCGCGGCTTTTTCACGAGCCGAACCTTTGGCACCTTCGTCAATGAAGGCACCAGCATGCTGAGCGAAGGCATTCCGGCCGCGGTGATCGAGAACGCCGGCATCCAGTGCGGCATGCCGGTCGGGCCGCTGGCCGTGATCGACGAGACCTCACTCTCCCTGGGTACCCACGTACTCGACCAGACCCGCGCCGACTACGCCGCCGAAGGCAAGACCTATGAAGCCGGACCGGGCCAGTTGCTGGTGGAGCGCATGGTCAAGGAATTCAAGCGGCCCGGGCGCGCGGGCGGCGGCGGCTTTTACGATTACCCGGCAGAGAAAGGCGGCAGGAAGACGCTCTGGCCGCGTCTCAAGGAACTGTTCGAGAAGCCCGGCGTGGCCTGGGACATCAACGAGGTGAAGGACCGCATCCTGTACCGTCAGGCCGTGGAGACGGCGCGTTGCCTGCACGAGAACGTGCTCACCACGGTGCACGACGCCAACATCGGTTCCATTTTCGGAATCGGCTTTCCGGCCTGGACCGGCGGCGCCATGCAGTTCATCTACGGCACCGGCATCGACGCGTTCATCGCCCGCTGCGCCCAGCTGGCACAGCGCCATGGTGCCGGATTCGTGCTGACCGAAGCCGTGCAGGCCACGATACGCCAACACCAGCCACAGTATTGATTTTTCAGCCATCCACCCAGAAAAACGAGGAGAACCCGAGAATGCCCAAAGTCACTTTCATCGAGCACAACGGCAAACCGCACGAAGTGGAGGCCGTTGTGGGCCTGTCCCTGATGCGCGCGGCTATCGACAACAACGTGCCGGGGATCGACGCCGACTGCGGCGGCCAGTGCGCCTGCGCCACCTGCCACGTGTACGTGGAAGCTGCCTGGGAAGGACGCACAGGCGCACGCACGACGATGGAGGAAGACATGCTCAACTTTGCCGCGGTGACCCAGGACAACTCGCGGCTGGCCTGCCAGATCGCCATCAGCGATGCGCTCGACGGCCTCGTTGTGCGGATGCCTGAAGGTCAACACTGACCGCCGCAGCGCGCCATGAGCATTTCCACCACTCCGCGCGATGCGATCCAGAACGCAGCCCGCGCGACCGCGTTTGCGCTGCCGCTGGACCAGGTCGACCCGAGCGACCCGTCCCTGTTCGAACACGACACGGTAGGCCACTACTTCGAGCGCCTGCGCCGCGATGACCCGGTGCACCTGACCCATAGCCCGCTGTTTGGCGACTACTGGTCCGTGACGAGTTACCAGGACATCATGAAGGTGGACACCAGCCACGCCGTCTACTCGTCGGACTGGCAGATCGGCGGCATCACCATCGGCGACGTCCCGGCGGCCGAGCAGATGCCGATGTTCATCGCCATGGATCCGCCCAAGCACGACGAACAGCGCAAGGCGGTAAGCCCCATCGTGGCCCCGCTCAACCTGCACAACATGGAGAGCCTGATCCGTGAACGCACCCGCAAGGTGCTCGACGCGCTGCCGCGGGGCGAAGCCTTCGACTGGGTGGACCTGGTCTCGATCGAGCTCACCACACTCATGCTGGCCACGCTGTTCGATTTTCCGCTGCAAGACCGGCGCCTACTGACCTGGTGGTCGGACGTGGCGACCATGAACAAGAAGGTGAATCCGGACGCACTCGACCCGCAGGAGCGCATGGCCTAGCTGCACAAGATGCTCGGCTACTTCATGAAGTTGTGGAACGAACGTGTCAACGCCCCGCCCAGGACCGACCTCGTATCCATGCTGGCGCACGGCCCTGCAACGCGCAACATGGGGCCGCAGGAGTTCATGGGCAACCTGCTGCTGCTGATCGTGGGCGGCAATGACACCACCCGCAACTCCATGACCGGTGGCCTGCTGGCCATGTCACGCCATCCGGAGCAGTGGGCCAAGCTGCGCGCCAATCCGGCCCTGGTGGAGAGCATGGTGCCCGAGATCATTCGCTGGCAGACGCCGCTGGCGCACATGCGCCGCACGGCGGTGGCCGACGCCGAGCTCGGCGGCAAGCAGGTGAAAAAAGGCGACAAGGTCGTGATGTGGTACCTGTCCGGCAACCGCGACCAGCACGCCATCGAGAACCCGGACGCCTTCGTCATCGACCGCGCCCGGCCGCGCCAGCACCTGTCCTTCGGCTTCGGCATTCACCGCTGCGTGGGCAACCGCCTGGCCGAAATGCAGCTGAAGATACTCTGGGAAGAAATCCTGCCGCGCTTTCCCGTGATCGAGGTGCTGGCGGAGCCAACGCGTGTGAAATCCACCTTCGTGCGCGGTTACAGCAAGATGATGGTACGCATACCGGCCTGATGCCAGGCCGGCTGCAGGAATTTCGGAACAGGAGAACGCCATGAACCAGATCGATGCCCAGGCCCTGCAGTCCGCCCGCGTACGCGAGCAGGTGTACGCCATGCCACTCGACCAGATCGACGTGAGTGACCAGCGCCTGTTCCAGAACGACACCATCGGGCATTACTTCGAGCGCCTGCGCAAGGAAGATCCGGTGCACTGGCACCACAACGAGATGGTTGGCGGCTTCTGGTCGGTGACCAAGTTCAAGGACATCATGCAGGTGGACACCACGCATGGCGTCTACTCCTCGGACTGGACCCAGGGCGGCATCACGATGCGCAACCTGCCGCTCGACCAGCGGCTGCAGATGTTCATCGCGATGGACCAGCCCAAGCACGACGACCAGCGCAAGGCAGTCAGCCCCATCGTCGCGCCGGGCAACCTGGCCAACATGGAGAGCCTGATTCGCGAACGCACGATCAAGGTACTCGAAGGGCTGCCTCGCAACGAGACCTTCAACTGGGTGCAGCGCGTCTCGATCGAACTCACCACGCTGATGCTGGCCACCCTGTTCGACTTCTCCCTGGAAGACCGCAAGCTGCTGACCTGGTGGTCCGACGTGGCGACCTCGGTGCCGGAAGTGGACCACCTGGTCGAGTCCGAGGACGCGCGCCGCGCCGAATTGGGCAAGATGCTGGCGTA
>JANNDB010000641.1:0-4045 GCA_031387285.1 Betaproteobacteria bacterium
GGCGGCATCGTTGAACGCCTTGCCCTGGCTCCAGTACGGAAGCAGGAAGGTGCACACCGCGCCCTCGATGGGCGCGCCCTGGATCGACAGCCCCTGTAGGTTCGGGTTTTTCTCGCCATCCTGGACCTTTTTGGCGGCTGCGCCGAGTTCGTCCCAGGTCTTGGGCTCCTTGATGCCGTACTTGTCCAGCAGATCCTTGCGGTAGTACATGAACATGGCGTCGGCGAAGGCTGGCATCGCAGCCACCTTGCCGTTGACGATATTGGCCTGGCTGTACACCGGCAGATAGGGCTTCATGGCGGCGGGGCCGCCGACATAGGCATCCAGCGGCTCGAGCCAGCCGGCGTTGTAGTACTGCGCCGGATTCACGATGTCGATCAGGTAGATGTCAATCGCCGGGTCCTTGGCGTTGAGCACGGTGGACAGGTACTGGCGTTGCAACTCCGATGTCGCGCCACCGGTTTCGATGTCGATCTTGACGCCGGGATGGGCCTTCTGGTAGTCGTCAAACAGCTTGCGCATCAGGTCCGGGCGCTGGTTTTGCCCTCCCGAGAATACGCGCAGCGTGGTCTGCTGGGCATGCGCGGATACCGCCAGAGTGGTTGCTGTAGCCATCGCTATCAGGATGCAAAGGGTGCGTCGTTTCATGGTGCTCGTCTCCTTGGGTTAAGTGAACAGGGATACAGGTATCGGGCGGTCAGCGCAGCGCGGTTCCACTGGTGGTGTCAAACAGATGCATGTGTGGTTGCGCCAGGTACACCGGCAGCGCGGTGCCCGGGGCCTCGCGGAAGCTGGCGGCACAGCGCGCCACGAGCTCGCACTGGCCGACCTTGAACGTCACCAGGGTCTCCGCCCCGAGCGGCTCGGTCAGCACCACGCTGGCCTGCGCCGGCACGCTGCCCTGCATGGGCGCCAGCGCGATGTTCTCGGGCCGGATGCCGAAGGTGAGCTTTTCTGCACCGTTGATCTTGCCCGTCAGCGAGGCGGGTGCGTCAAAGCGTACGCCGCCCAGATCGACCTGGGCGCCCTGCACCTGACAAGGCACCAGGTTCATCGCAGGCGAACCGGTGAAGCCCGCCACGAACAGGGCTGCGGGCGTGTTGTAGATGTCAAAGGGCGAGGCGTACTGCATCTTGTGCCCGGCGCTCAGAACGGCAATGCGGTCGGCCAGCGTCATCGCCTCGACCTGGTCGTGTGTCACGTAGATGATGGTGGCGCCCAGGCGCTGGTGCAGCTTTTTGATCTCGGTGCGCATTTCACCGCGCAACTGCGCGTCCAGGTTGGACAGCGGCTCGTCGAACAGGAACACCTTGGGCTGGCGCACGATGGCGCGCCCGATCGCGACGCGCTGGCGCTGCCCGCCCGAGAGTGCGGCAGGCTTGCGATCCAGCATGTGGTCGATGCGCAGCAGTCTGGCCGCGTCCATCACGCGCTTCTTGATCTCGTCTTCCGGGGTCTTGCGCAGACGCAGGCCAAAAGCCATGTTGTCGTACAGGCTCTTGTGCGGGTACAGCGCGTAATCCTGGAACACCATGGCAATGTCGCGATTGCGCGGTGGTTCGTCGTTGACGCGTTTGCCGTCGATCAGCACATCGCCGCCGCTGATGGTCTCCAGCCCGGCGATCATGCGCAGCAACGTGCTCTTGCCGCAGCCCGAGGGGCCGACGAAGACCACGAACTCGCCGTGTTGGATCTCCAGGTCGATGCCGTGGATGACGGTGGTCTTGCCGTCGTAGGACTTGCGAACCTGCTGCAATTGCACACTGGCCATGACTTACTCCAAGGTGGCGCCAGAGGCGCGTATCACGGGAACCCAGCGCGTCACTTCGGCCGCGACAAAGGTACTGAACTCCTCGGGCCCGCGCTCCACCACCGCAGAGCCGGTCTGCGCGAACTTTTGCTGGACGTCGGGCTTGGCCAGTGTGTCGCGCACCGCCTTCGCAATCTTTGCGACAACCTCGCGCGGCATGCCAGCCGGCCCGACGATGCCCTGCCAGCCCGAAGTCTCGAGCGCCGGGAAGCCGGCTTCCCGCGCCGTGGCGACCGACGGCAGCTGCGCCATGCGCTGGGCGTCTGTCACATAGATCGCCTTCAGCCTTCCATTCTGGACGTGCGGCAGCAAGACCGACGTCGCGTCCACCAGCAAGTGGGTCTGCCCGCCGATCAGGTCCTGCACCGCCGGCGCCGAGCCCTTGTAGGGTACGTGGACCAGCCTGGTACCTGCCGCCTGGTTGAGCAGTTCGCCGTTGAGGTGGGTGATGGAGCCGCTGCCACCCGACGCGTAGTTGGCCTTGTCGGCATTGGCGCGCGCCCAGGCCACAAACTCCTTCAGATTGTTGGCCGGGTGGTTGGCGGGTACTGCGGCGATGTACCCGGCACCGGAGGTCTGGGCGATCCAGGTGAAATCCTTGGTGGCATCAAACGGCCGCTTGGCCATCATGTTGGGTGCCAGCACGAACGGCCCCAGGTTGGCGACCAGAATGGTGTAGCCGTCTGGCGCGGCGCGGCTCAGTTCACTGGCGGCCAGTACGCCGCCGGCTCCCGGTTTGTATTCGACGATGACTGGCTGGCCCAGTGCCTCCTGCAATCCCGGCTGCAGGTTGCGCGCGACGATGTCGATGCCGCCGCCCGGAGGGAACCCCACCACAAGCTTGATCGGCTTGGCGGGCCAGCTTTGCGCCGCCGCATTGCCAACCATGCAAGCGGCAGCCAGCCAGAGGGCGGCGATGCCGATCAGGACGGCCGGCCGGCGGCCAGCGGGCAGCCTGACGGCTGGTGAGGGGGCGGCGGATGGACGGCGAACGGGGTGGGTCATTTCAGTATCCAGACGTGTCGATGCGAATGTCCTGCGACCGGATTGCCGACAACACGGCGGCACACTGGCGCATCATCAGACCCAGGTCTGACGCGCAGCCGATGTAGTCGAAGCCGGCTGCGCGGTAGGTGGCCACCGCCTCCGCGGTGCCGCCCACCGTACCCACCGGTTTGCCCGCAGCGTGGCAACGCTTGACGCCAGCTGCCATCAGCGCAACCACTTCCGGGTGCATGGGGTTGCCGGTGTGGCCCATGGCGCCGCTGAGGTCGCCTGGTCCCATGAAGATCGAGTCAACACCATCCACTGCGGCAATGGTGTCGATGCGCCCCATGGCCTCGGGCGTCTCGATCTGCACCAGCACGCTCACGCCCTGGTTGGCGACCTTGAAATAGTCCTTCACCGTGCCAAATCGGGAACCGCGGCTCATCGCCGCCATGCCGCGCACGCCTTGTGGCGGGTACTTGCAGGCGGCAACCGCCTTTTGGGCCTCTTCCACAGTCTGCACAAACGGAAACATCAGCGTCTGCGCACCCGCATCGAGCACCCGCTTGACCATCACCGTATCGTTCCATGGAACCCGTGTCACCGGCTGCATGGACGTTCCGGCCATGGCTTGCAGCATGTGTACCAGGTCGGCCAGGTCCAGCGGCGTGTGTTCCATGTCCACCACCGCCCAGTCGAAGCCCGCGTGGCCCAGCGCCTCGGCCATCAATGGCGAGGCCGCCATCGCGAAGGTACCGACCGGGTATCCGGCTGGCAGGTCGGTGCGCGCCAGCATGTGCTTGAAAGGGTTGTTCATGATGGGTCCGTTGGGTGTCAATAAATGGCCGGCTCGGGCGTCGGCTGGGTACCTTGCAGGAAGTCCAGATCACACCCTTCATGGGCCTGGGTCACGTGCAACTGGTACAGGCGGGTGAAGCCGCGCAGGTAGGGTTGGACGGGTGCGCGCCATGCCTGCCTGCGCCGCGCCAGCTCGGCGTCGTCCACATGCAGATGCAGGCGGCGCCTGGTCACATCGAGTTCGATCAGGTCACCGGTGTGTACCAGTGCCAGCGGGCCGCCGACGGCGCTCTCCGGCGAGATATGGAGCACGCAGGTGCCATAGTGGGTGCCGCTCATGCGCGCATCGCTCAGGCGCAGCATGTCGCGCACACCGGCCTTGAGCAGCTTTTTCGGGATGGGCAGGTTGCCCCATTCGGGCATGCCGGGCGCACCGACCGGGCCTGCGTT
>JANNDB010000646.1:0-12814 GCA_031387285.1 Betaproteobacteria bacterium
TGGACCTGACCGGGTTGCAATACATGGAAGGCTACGGGCTGTCGGAAACCATCGCCGCTACCCATACCAACCCGCCGCAACTGCTCAAGCAGCAATGCCTGGGCATACCGCTGTTCGGGGTCGATTCCCGCATCGTCGACCCGGCCACGATGGCGACGCTGCCGCCGGGCGAGGTCGGCGAGATCATCATGAACGGGCCGCAGGTGTTCGAAGGCTACTGGAACGATCCAGCCAAGACTGCCGAGGCATTTACCGAGATCGACGGCAAGCGCTTCTTCCGCTCGGGCGACCTGGGACGCATGGATGAAGAAGGGTATTACTTCCTGACCGACCGTCTCAAGCGCATGATCAACGCGGCAGGCTTCAAGGTCTGGCCGGCCGAGGTCGAGTCCCTGATGTTCCGCAACCCGGCGGTGCAGGAGGCCTGCGTGATTTCCACCCGTGACACCTACCGTGGTGAAAGCGTCAAGGCGGTGGTCGTCCTGCGGCCGGCGTTCCAGGGCCAAGTGACGGAGCAGGACATCCTGGCCTGGTGCCGCGACAACATGGCGGTCTACAAGGCGCCGCGTGTGGTGCAGTTTGTGGATGCCTTGCCCAAGAGTGGCAGCGGCAAGGTGATGTGGCGCACGCTGCAGGAGGCGGAGCCGCAATAACCCTGACGTGCTGTCGGGTTTGTGTTGAGAGTACCGTGCATGTTTCTTGCATCGAGATTCTGATTCGCAACCGGAGTGTTCGACATGAAACCGATCTGGACGTACGCATGGACATGGGTGGCCGTGGTGGCGCTGGCCATGTTGATGGCACTGGCTTCGCCGCGCGAAATCGGTGTCATGGGCCGGCTACCCGTGGAAGTTGGCCAGAAACTCGAAACCAAGCCGCAGCGCGCCCTCAACGGGGAGGAGCGCATCCTTGCTCTGGTGACCTTTCACAAGCACCAGCGTGCCCAGGTTGACAGCTGGGTTGCCGGCTTGCGATTGCATGAGAACCACCAGGTTCCCTGGGTTCGTATGCCTGTGATCGATGACCCCAAGGATGCCGACAAGCGGGCCGCGGCGCAGGACCGGCTGCTCTCCCGGTATTCGAGCGCGCGTGAACGCGATCGGTTGTTGCCGGTGTTCACGGACCGCGCCGCCTTCGTGCAAGCCACCGGTGTGCGGGGTACCGACAAGGCCATGGTGCTGGTCATCACGCGCAATGGTGAAGTGCTGGCCCGTGTGCTGGGTGAGTATGACGAGGAGAAGGCGCAGATCGTGCGCGATTCCATGCTTCTGGATTTGTAGCGGCGCCTTGCACCGCAGGTGCTCAGGCCTGCACCACGATGGGGAAATACGCGCGCAAGCCGTCGCTCCCCGCTTCAAACGGCACCGTGACGGCCTCCCGATCTGCATCGCTCGCCAGGCTGCGCCACAAGCCGTCGCGCGGATTGCCCGGATCCCCCTTCACGTAGAGCTGGGTGGTCAGCAGCTGACGGCTGGCGAGCCTGACCTTGACGTGGATGTGCGGTGTACGGCCGCTGTAGGCGACCGGACGGATGGTCCGGAAGCGGTAGCGCCCCTCATCGTCGACGCTGACCCGGCCAAAGCCCTGGAACGCAGGATCGGCGTTGCCACCATCTCGCGGATGGTGGTAGTGGCCGGCTTCGTCGCATTGCCAAATCTCCACCAGGGCACCGCGCACGGGCTTGCCGTCCTGATCGGTAACCACACCTTCCACCCAGGTGGCCTGCCCGCGCGCATACAGCAGCGGACCGGTGCGCAACAGGTCGGAGTCGTTGTCCTGCGGCAGTGCCAGGGGATAAAACGGCCCCTCGGTCTGGCTCGGCGTACGTCGCCGCGGCGCCGGAGTCTGCGCATGCAGGTGCAAGGCGGGCAAGGCCACCATCGCAGCCACGAATCGGCGCCTGTCGAAACAAACCGAAACACGCCGCAACCGGGCTGCAAGCACTTCGCCACCTTGCCCGGGCACGATGGGAACCCTGTTCAAACCACTTCTGGAAGGAATCTTCATCATGAAACCCTGGATCAAACGCACGCTGTTCGGACTCTTTGGCGTAAGCATCATAGCGGGCGCTCTGTCGGCCTGCGGCCATCGCCACCATGGACACGGCATGGTCATCAGTGAGGAGGATTCGGCTCGCTTCAAGGCAAAGATGGTCGAGCGTGTGGGCAAGGAGCTCGAACTCAACGAGCAGCAGAAGATTCGCCTTGGCGCGCTGGGCGACCGCCTGCGCGAGCAGCGCGTCGCGCTGGTGGGCAAGACCACTGACCCGCGCGCGGAGGTGCAGGCGCTGGTGGCGGGCGCGCAGTTCGACAGGGCGCGCGCCCTGGCCATCCTTGACGAAAAAGCCGCGGCCATCCGCGGCAAGAGCCCGGAGGTCATCAGTGCGGTAGCTGAATTCTTTGACAGCCTGAACCCGGCGCAGCAGCAAAAAGTGCGCGACTTCATGCAGCACAGGCACGGTTGGTTCGGCCGCGGTTAGGCGGCGCGCGCGGTGGGAGAATGCACCATGCCGCTGATCCTGCTGGTCGACGATGACGCATTGCTGGGCCCACCGCTGGCGGCGTACCTGCAGCGCTTTGGCATGGAACTCGTCTGCGCGGAGCGCCCGAGCATGGCGCTGACCCAGCTTCACACGGGCCGCTTCGACGCGGCCATTCTGGATGTGATGCTGCCCGAGATGGATGGGTTTTCCCTGTGCCGCGCGATCCGCAAGGACAGTGACATTCCCATCGTGATGCTGACCGCGCGCGGCGATGTGATGGACCGCGTGGTCGGTCTGGAACTGGGGGCCGACGACTACCTGCCCAAACCCTTTGAGCCACGTGAATTGGTGGCGCGGTTGCAGACGGTATTGCGCCGGCGCCGGGGCAATGGTCAAGGGTTGCGGCTGGTGTTCGAAGGGCTGGAGATCGACCTGGACCGGCATCTCGTTCGCCGGCATGGCGCGCCGGTTGAGCTGACCGGGACAGAGTTCGCCTTGCTCGCGTTGCTGGCACGTGAGCCTGGCAAAGTCTGGTCGCGCGATGACATCCTGAACCACCTGCGTGGCCACGACGCCGACTTGTATACACGCGCGGTCGACATCGTGGTGAGCCGCCTGCGACGCAAGCTCGAGCCGCTCGATTGCATCAAGACCTTACGCAATGCGGGCTACGCCCTGGCCGTTGGCCGTGTCTGAGCAGCATCGGCACGGCTGGCACCGCCGGGCGCGCTCGGCGCTGCGTCGCTCCCTTCGGCTGCGCCTGATCCTGGTCTTTTGGGCGCTCGCGCTGGTGATGGCGGCGACCTTCCTGTTTGGCATGCAGCGGGCGCTGGTCTCCGGTTGGCGCCAGGCGGCTTTGCCGCTGCTGACCGATTACGTGGACCGGTTGGCGGCCGAGATCGGCACACCCCCCAGCGCGGAGCGTGCGCGTGCGATTACCGAGCGGCTGCCGGTGGCCGTGCGTATCGACGGACCGCTGGTACGCTGGTCTTCGGCTGATTTTGTGTCGGTGACGGATTGGGATGGCGTCGACACTGGCCGGCATGACCACGGCCCGCACCTGCTGGAACGTCGCACATCCGACGGACACCGTATCGAGTTCGGCCTGGGCGCCCTGCCCTGGAAGAGCCAGCCGCGGGTCATCGGCTGGGCCACGTTGCTGCTGCTGCTGTTGATGACGGCCGTGGCCTACGCCTATGTGCGCCATTTGCTGCGCCCGCTGGATGACATCCGCGTTGGTGCCGGCCGCTTCGGTCGGGGCGATTTTGGCCAGGCTATCGCGGTACGCCGCCATGACGAATTGGGGGATCTGGCAAGCCAGATCAACGCGATGGCGCACGGGCTGCATCAGCTGCTGGAGGACAAGCGCGCGCTGCTCCTGGCGATCAGCCATGAGTTGCGCTCACCGCTGACGCGCGCACGGCTCAACGCCGAATTGCTTCCGGAGCATGGCGATGGTGACGCCACACGCGCCGCTCTGCTGCGCGACCTGGCAGAGATGCGCGACCTTATCGCCGACTTGCTGGAGGGGGAAAGACTCGCCGGGGGGCATGCGGCCCTGCAACGCGAGCCGGTGGACGTGGACGCCCTGGTGCAGGAGGTGTTGAGTGGCCGCGCCGAGTTCCATAGCGTCCAGCACATTCATGCTGGCCCGTTCGCACCGCTGCAACTCGACGCCATGCGCGTCCGGCTGGCGTTGCGCAACCTGATCGACAACGCGGTACGGCATGGGGGACAAGCCACCCGGTCGCCCACGGTATCTGTGACAGGAGACGCCCAGGGTGTGCGCATCGCCGTGCGCGACTACGGAGCGGGTGTGGAGGAGGCGCAGCTTGCGCAACTCGCACAGGCGTTCTACCGCACTGACGCCGCGCGCCAGCGGGCTACCGGCGGTGTCGGGCTGGGTCTGTACCTGTGCCGTCTGGTGGCACAGGCCCATGGCGGGAAACTGCTGGTATGCAACGCGCGTCCCGGCCTGGAAGTCACGCTGGTGCTGCCCGCGTCAGCGCCCTGACGGGTCCGCCCTGCGCGGGCAGGATCACCGCTGGTACTTCCCGCTTACGAGCTGCTGGACGATGTCGCACAACTCCTCGACATCATTCGGTTTGTGGATCAGCGCGCCCGCGCCTTCGGCAAACGCGCTTTGTTCGATTTCCGCAGTGACATAACCCGAGGCCAGCGCCACTGGCAGATCAGGCCGCACGGCGCGCGCCTCCCGCAACAGGTCGACACCACAAAAGCCCGGCATGTTGTAGTCTGTCACCAGCAGGTCGAAATCCTGCGGTCGCTCGCGCAACGCGACCGAGGCCAGATGCGGATCGGTGTAGGAGCTGACCCGAAAGCCCTTGCGCGTCAGCACGCGTTGTACCAGGAATACCAAGGCCTCATCGTCATCCACATACATCACGTGTTTGCCTGCGCCATTCACGGTGTTCGGGAAGCTGATTTCCAGTTGCGTGGTGGCCGCTGGCGCATCGACAGGCGGGAAATACAGCGTGAACACACTGCCTTTGCCAGGCGCGCTTTTCACCCCGACGGAACCCTGGTGCGTACGCATGATGCCGTGCACCACGGCCAGGCCCAGCCCGGTTCCCTGACCCACCGGCTTGGTCGTGAAGAATGGCTCGAATATGCGCTCCATGGTGCTGGCCGGGATGCCGGTACCGGTGTCGCGCACGGCCAGCGTGACATGATGGCCTCGTGATATTCCGCGCCGCTCCTCCTTCAAGGACCGGTTGTAGGTGCTGCCCAGCTCCACACTGATGACGCCACGCTCGTTGCCGATGGCATGCATGGCGTTTGTGCACAAGTTGAGCAGCGCCTGCTCCACCTGCGTGGCATCGGCCATCACCGCGGGGACATGTTTGTCGATCCGTACCTGCAGGTCGATCGACGGCGGCAGAGTGACCTTGAGCAGGCGCGTGGTCTCATGGACCACCTCGGGCAGGTGGATCGCAGTGCGCGTGGGTGTTTCGTTCCTGCTGAAGGTCAGGATCTGGCGCACCAGGTCGCGCGCACGCCGGCCGGCCTTTTCAATCTCCAGCAGGCTTGTCATTGCGGGAGACTGGGCGCCGGCATCCTGCTTGGCCAGTTCCACATTACCCAAAATGGCGCCCAGGATGTTGTTGAAGTCGTGCGCGATGCCGCCGGCCATGGTACCCACTGCCTGCATTTTCTGGGACTCGCGCAATTGCGACTCCAGGACGTTGCGTTGCGTCTCAATCTTCTTGCGCGCGGTCAGGTCGCGCGCGAACACCGTGATGATGTCCCCGTCCAATCGGTGCTCAAAGGAGACGCTGACTTCCACGGCCAGTGGTTTGCCGCCACTTGTGCGTCCCTCCATCTCACCAAGTTGCGCGTGGGTTGAGAGCTGGTCGTAGGCCAGCGTCTCGACCGCTGCAGGCAGGAAGCGTTCAAGCGGACTGCCCAGCGCTTCGCTGGACGGGCATTGGAACAAGGCCGCCGCGGCCGGGTTGAAGATGGTGATGGAGCGGCTGGCGTCGACGCAGATGATGGCATCAAGGGAGGAGTTGATGATGGCTGCGAGCCGGTTTTCACTCAGATGCAGCTCTTCATTGCGGCGACGCAAGGCCGCCGCACTTTCCTGCAACGCACGGCGCTCGGCGAGCAACGGCCCCTGGTCGATGATGGCGCAAATGAAATGCGTCAGCTCGTCTTCCGAGTTGTCGATCCGCGCGATATGCAGGTCACCGGCGAATGAGCCAGCCGAACCTGCCAGAAATATGACCTCGCTGGATTCACTGGTGCCGTTCGCCTTGGCCAGCGCAAAAGACTCGGTAACCTTGTCGGAATGCGTCGGGCTGACCAATGGCAAGAGGAAGGTCAGCGGGAGATCGTATTCGCGCGGACGCAGCAGGCGCAGTGCCATCGCATTGCTCTCCAGCACCATGCCTTGTTCGTCCACCACCATCAGCGCCAGCGGAACGCTGGAAAACAGGGTGAGGAAGCGTTCCGACGCGCCCTCGGCGGCGCGCTGGCTGTAGCGCAGCGCCTTGTTCTGGATTTCCAGTTCAGCCTGGTACTTGCGCAGATCCTCGATCATCTGCGGCAGGCCGTAGCCTTGCGCAATCACTTCCGGCAACGCGTTGCCGTCCTCGACCAGCGCCGATATGTTGCGAAACAGCCGACCGGGCTTTCGGCGTGGAGCCATCAGCGCAAGCCGCAGCTCACTTCTTCAACTTGCCGCGTACCGGAACGACTGTGGTGATAGTCGGACGCACTGCGTCGGGCGACACCGGCTTGGGCGGTGACGTGTCCTTCTTCGGCTTTTTGGTTTCCTTGTTGCTCTTTTGCTGTCCTTTTGCCATCACGGTCTCCAGTTGGGGGTTATTGGCTTGACGGGGCGCGTTATGACGAGAGTTGCGCGTCAGCGGCGCACAACTGCAGTCCCGGGGTCGTAGTCGGCCGCCTTCAGCGGGCTGTTTTCGCTGATGTAGGCACGCAGAACGTCGGCGTCCACGAAGCCGGTATCCACAAAACTCTTGTGGCCCGACATGCGGGGATAACCGTCGCCGCCGGCGGCGACGAAGTTGTTGATGACCATCCGGTAGGTTTTGGCGGGATCGACGGGTGTGCCCTTGATGGTGGCGCTGGTCACTGTGCCCCCGGTGATCACCAGCTGGATGCCGGCAAACTGGGCAAATGCACCCGATCCAACCGACATCTTTGCAGCGGCGTTGAGATAGTCCATCACTTCCTTGCCGGTCAGCTCCAGCAATACGGTGGTATTGCCAAATGGTTGAACTTTGAGCACGTCCTTGTAGGTCAGCTTGCCGGGAGCAAAGGAATCGCGCACACCGCCTGCATTGACAACGGCGAAATCGGCCCTGGTCCTGGCCATCAGGGCGCGACCGATCAGTACCGCCAGCGACGCCGGCTTGCTGCGCACCACGGCGCGGTCGCCTTCAAGGCGGCCATCGGTGGAGCCGACCTCGACCAGCAACTTCTGCTGGCCGAAGTCCTGGTACGGTTGGAGAAGCGTCAGCATCTCGGCGTTTTCCGCGATCTCCGGGGTGTAGGTCTGCAGACTCGTCTTGCCGTCAGCCGCCTTGACCGGACGCTTCAGGTTGATCGGAATCAGTGCGTACTTGATGAGTTTGAATTCGCCGTTGCGGTATTCGAAATCGGCGCGCCCGACGTATTTGCCCCACTCGTGCGCCTGCACGATCCAGGTTCCGTTCTGGCGGTCCGGGCGGCACTCTGCGCCCGGGACGTATTCACGATCAATAACGTTTTCCGCCTTCATGCAGGCGGGATTCTGTGTATGGCCGCCCACAACGAGGTCGATACCCTTGACGGCACGTGCCATTTCCACGTCGCCTTGGGCCTGTGTGCCATGGTTGCCGTTTTCATAGTGCCCCATGTGGGTCGCGGCAATCACGACATCCGCCTTGCCGCGCAGTTCCGGCACCACCTTGGCCGCTTCGGCAATGACGCCGCGAAACTCAATCCCCTTGATGTTGTCGGGGCTCACCATCTTGAAGGTGTCCTCGGTGGTGAGGCCCATCACGCCCACGCGCAGTCCGCCCAGCGAGAAGACCTTGTAGGGCTCGAACATCCGGCTTCCACGGTCATAGATGTTGGCAGCCAGCATCGGGAACTTCGCCAGATCGCGCTGCATGCGCAACACCATCAATGGCTTGTCGAATTCATGGTTGCCGACGGCCATTGCGTCGTAACCGAGCAGGTTCATGCCGCGGAAGTCGGGCACCGCGTCCTGCAGGTCGGATTCCGGCACCCCGGTGTTGACGTCGCCCCCGTCAAGCAGCAGGCTGTATCCGCCGGAGCCGGCGACTTCAGCGCGAATCCGGTCTATCACAGTCTTGCGCGCGGCCATTCCATATTCGCCGTCTCCGTTCTTCCAGAAACGCCCGTGGTGGTCGTTGGTGTGCAGGATGGTGACTTTGTACGTCCTGTCCTTTTCGGCGCCGGTCTGCAAGGACGAACACGACGCCAGGGCGGCGACGCATGTCAGGGACAAAAGGAGTCTGAATCGAATCATGGCAGTGTGGGTTAGGTGGATCCGGAAACCGGGACTTGAGCATTATGGCGGCAGCCTCGCCGCGACTCAAGAGTTGTCCGGGCTGCGCGCCAGGCTGTGCAGCCGGCCAGCCCATGGATAATTCGCCTCTCCGCACCCGATCCATTGGTATGACTTCGTTTGTGATTCGACCTGCCAAGCTGCCCGATGCCCCGGCAATCGCCCGCATCCACGCCAGCACGGTGTTCCGCACCAGCATGCAGGTGCCGCCTGGTGACGGTACTTCACCGCGCGAACTGCGCTTCTGGCGCGAGGCGATTGACTATGCGGAGCCCCAGCTGCATGTGGCGTGTTGCGAGCAAGAAGTAATTGGCGTGGTCGGCTTCGATCGCTCGCGCGACCCTGGAACGCCGCCCACCAGCGGTGAAATCTGGACGATCCAGGTACTGCCAGCCTATTGGGGGCAGGGTGCAGGTCTTGCGTTGTGGGACGTGGCACGCGAAGAGCTGTTGCATGAGGGCTGCACTGAGGTCAGCATCTGGATCGGTCTGGACAACGACCGTGCCATGCGCTTTCACGAGCTCGCGGGGTTCAAGCGTGTCATGTCGTCGGCACGGACCGCTGTGCTGGACGGCAAGCGCAGTGAGCAGATCCGTCTCAAGCGCAGGTTGCAGGCCCCCTGAACCCGACCTGCACTGGCAACGGCCAGGTTGTCAGGCGACCTCGCCGCCGAACCGCTTGGTCAGGTTTTCGATGTATTTTTCGACCATCTTCTCGAACTCGCCTTCAACGACCGGCGCCACCACCATCTTCATCAGGCCTGGCAAGGGGATCGACAGATCACCGTTGATGGTGAGCACCAGGTGGGTCGACTTCTTCTTGTCGGTGATCTTCCAGCTGCCAGACACCAAGGCGTTGCCCTCGCCCTTGATGGGTGTCCATACGACTGTGCCCTTGGCCTTGTTCGAGACGTACTTGCTGGCGTAAACGGTCTGCAGCTTGATCTGCGCCACGCCGATTTTTTCCATCTCCCAGCGGAAGCCTCCGCCTCCGAGGTCCACCAGTTTGTCTACCTTCGGGAAGTGACTGGCCGAAGTCGGCACATCGGAAAGCACTTCGAAAACCTCACTGGCAGGCGCCTTTACTGCGAACTCATAGCCGAGATCGATGGTCACGTTGACTGTCATGAATGCGCTCCTTGGCAGGTGGGTACAGGATCAATCCCCCACATACTAGCGCATGGCCTGGCTTACTGGATAGCTCGGGCGGGGCATGGATGCCCTGCCCGCGGGACCCAGCGGCTGGCCGCCTCAGCCGTGCCCGCTGAATGCGACTGCCAGCAGGGCCTGCTGGCGCTGGCGGGTTCGGGTCTGGATTCGACGCAGCAGGCCTGGCCCGTCGACGGCATCAATGCCACTTTCCCTGGCCAGTTGCAAGGCTTCGGGCGTGTAGGTTGAAGTTGTCGTGTAGGTGCCGTGCACCGACCGATACGGCGCGATGACGCCGACAAACTCCTGCATGTCGCGCAGATCGACTGGCTTGTTCATCGAATGCTTGCAGCGCACGATGGCGACGGGCCCTGGCACCTTGGATGCGTGCAGCCAGATATCGACGCCCTCATCCGTACGGTGCGCTTCCAGTCGCGTTTCAAAGCCCGCCCACGAGAACCACGTCTCGCAAATTGCCGCAAAGCGCTTGGCGTCAATCGACTGGAAGACGTCAAGACTCCAGCGTTTGCCGTGGACCGGCGCTGAAAAGCCGGACAAGGGAACCTGGTCCGCGCCAGCGCGGCCCGGGCTGGATTGAGCGGCCACAGCGCGTCCATGGCGCCATGGCATTGCGCGGATCGCCGCCGCAGCGATCCCCATCGCCAGAATCGCGGCGGACATGGCCATCAACACAGGCCAGTTCAAAGTGGCGATCCAGCCAAAAGCCCAGGCCACACCCAAAGCAGCCACGGTCGCGAACGCGATGTGGCGGCTGCCGTTCTTGCTGACGACAAAATCCTGGCGTTGGGGAGGGGCAGTCTGCAGCTTCATGGGATGCCTCGATCGGTGCGTATGGGTGCCAGCGTGCTGGCCTTATCTGGCAGGTCAGTCTAGGCTGCGAAGATGACAAATCCAAGGCACTATTTCCGGTTTTGGCGGCGCCAGCACGACCCAGCACAGCAGACCCAGCGGACCATAATGGCCCACCAGTCGGGGCAAGGCACAAGGTGAGAAACATGAACAACAGCACGGAATTCAGCGATGGCGTGGCATTTGTCGGCGGGCGTTATGTGCCAATCGCACAGGCTTCCATTCCTTTGACAGACTGGGGATTTTTGCGCTCGGACGCGACTTACGACGTTGTCACCGTGTGGGACGGTGCCTATTTCCGGCTCGACGCGCATCTGGAGCGCTTCGTTCGCAGTTGCGCGCGTTGGCGCCTGGATCCAGGGCTGGATACGGCTGGCATCACGGCCATTCTTTCGCAGTGTGTGCGCATGAGCGGCTTGCGCGCCTCCTATGTCGAAATGATCTGTACCCGCGGCAGGCCTCCCTGGGGTTCACGCGATCCGCGCCAGGCAGTCAACCAGTTCCATGCTTTTGCGGTCCCCTACGTGTGGCTGGCCAATGAGCAGCAACGCCGCGACGGCCTGCACGTGATGATCAGCGATGTACAACGGATCTCGCCGCGCTCGGTCGATCCCACGGCAAAGAATTACCACTGGAACGACCTGACCATGGGGCTGCTGGGGGCGCTGGATGCGGGGGCGGATTCTGTCTTGCTGGTGGACGCCGCCGGCAATGTCGTTGAAGGGCCGGGATTCAACGTATTTTGTGTGATGGATGGCGCCGTCGTGTCGCCCGATGAGGGCATGCTGGAAGGCGTTTCACGCCGCACGGTGATCGAGATGGCGCGTTCGCTCGGACTGGCCATTCATTTGCGCGCAGTTCCGGCGGATGCGCTGCGCCAGGCACAGGAGGTGTTCCTCTCCACGTCCGGCGGTGGGGTGCTGCCTGTTACGCGTGTGGACCAGTTGCAGATTGGTGATGGCAAGCCCGGACCGGTCACGCGACGCCTGGTCGACACCTATTGGGCGTGGCACAAGGACCCGGCCTACAGCCAGCCGATCGACTACGGCGCCTGAAGACTGAAAAGCGATTCGAAACCGTCGGGAGGCTCGAAGCGACGGTTTCGAAAAACCAGCCGGGTTGGCCCCGGAATCACACGCTGCGCTTGGGGATGGCGCGGATCGCCAGGATAGGCGACCGTACGCAAACCGCATTCCTCAAACGGCTCAGGGGCAATGAGCGGGGGGTGCGTGCGCGCAGCATGGCCAAGCGCCTCGGAGACCGTACGGAAGTGGCTCAGTTGCGCCAGGCTCATGAGCTGTGGTGGCGCAAACTCCATCGCGCCGGCCCAGTACGATTCGAGCGCGCGGCGCGGCGTCATCCAGACGCTGGCGGTGGTTTCGCGGTTGTCGTGCAGCGCGCCCTGGCTGGCCGGCAGCGCGGAGACGAAAAAGCGCGTGTCGAACCGCTTGTGGCTGACCGAGGACACTTTGGGCGTTATCCAGCGTGACCAGGGCAACAGGGCCGAAGTCTGCAGTTTGAGCGCCAGCAGGCCCAATGCCTCATTGAAGCCGTAACCTTCGCGAAGCAGCTCGCTGGCCCGCAGCGCATGGTCCGCCGTTGCGCCCTCGGCCAGCAGGACACCGCACTCCTCGAACAATTCGCGCAAGGCGCCGACATGCAGGCTGGCAGCACCCAATCCGTCCGGTATCGGCTCATGCAGGCGTTCCTGCAACTGGGCCTCGCTTCGGTCGACAAAGCGCTCCATGTCGAGCTCGCCATCCGCCGCATCAATCTTGCCGCCTGGAAAGACGTAGGCGCCAGCGAGCACATCCGACAACCCGTGGCGCTTGAGCATGAAGACTTCGAGTTCGCCGGCACTTTCGCGCAGCAGAATGACCGTTGCCGCAGGGCGCGGTTCTGTGGTCACCTTGAAGGAATTGAGTTCCATGGCGATGGGGGCGTTGGGTGGGCTTGAATTAAAGTATCGGGCGACGGGGCGCAGCCTAACAGGACTGGATCCCCGGAGCCATCACCAACGGGACAGGACTACTTCAATGAATCTGGATTTCAGCAAGCGCGTGGCCATCGTGACCGGTGCCGGCGGCGGACTCGGGCGACACCATGCGCTGGCCTTGGCAGCGCGTGGTGCACGGGTGCTCGTAAATGATTTGGGTGGCAGCCGCGATGGCAGTGGCGGCTCGCATACGGCCGCAGAGGCGGTGGTGGCTGAAATCCGGGCGGCCGGCGGCGAGGCCCTGGCCAACAGCGCGT